>NZ_CP119795.1 GCF_029338315.1 Haloarcula regularis | reverse complement strand
TAACGTAAAAAAACTATACTATTTCTGTCATATTTTGGACCTTTCCTCGCTATTCGCCTCCGTTTTCCTCATTCGTCGTATCCTGACTCATGAAAGAATCTAGTGATTGGTCTGTAGAGTCTGAATCCTCTTCAGAATCTTGATTGTTTGTAGAATCACCCCTTACTCCACCCGTATTCGTTAACTCGTTGCTGAGATCCTTCTCGAGACCGCGACGTATTGCGAGAATCAGTTGTTCAACACTCTCGGGTTCATCATCACCGCTCAATTCTAGACTGACAGTGAACGAGTCTGATTGAGTTCGATTCACTGACTTGTGTTGGCCCCTCCCGTCCTGATTCGGACTTCGCTGAGATGGGATATCCCTCTCGGAGGTGTCTGGTTCAACTTCGGGATTAGCACTCGATTTCGGAGACGCGTCTCGGTCACTCTGTCCAATTTCAGTATCTACGGTTGTTATCTTCTCTACGATATTTTCGAAGTCCTCCGTAACCTCTACCCGAGATTCTTTTCCACGTCGACCGACGATATAGTCCCCACACCCACCAGCATCGAGTGTTTGCAGGAAAGTAATTGCAGCATCTCCTAACGTGCTTTCACTCCCACTCAATCCCATCTCGGTTCGGAAGGTCCGGAGGACATCTTTCTTTGTAATTACCCCGCTGTCTTGTGCTTCTGGAGCCAGAGTTTCGAGTACATCTCTGTAGAGATCATGCTCGCTGAGCCCTTCTATGATGTGTTCTTCAAGATCACTATCCCCCTCGTCGCAATAGCTTGCACCAATCCCGTTCAGTCGCTTTAATTTCCTCTTCCGAGTCCGTTAGGAATCCCAGTCGACTCCCGTATTCAATTGTATCGCCAACTAAACTTCGCCCGATGTCTGCCTCCTCATATATTTCCTCGCGAGGGAGGGGGCCCTCTCGAAGAATTTCACACAGAGAGAGTAGATTTCCTACGGAGGCGTCCTTTCGGGGTGTCGCGTAACTCATCAATCTTCCTCGCCTGAATTAAGCCATTTCGTAGCCTGATGGGTCTTATGAGGCGGAATGAGGTACCCTCCCTGTTCGTCGTCATTAACGACAAAATCCAGATCGGTCGCTGCGTGTCGGATGGTACTGTCGTCAACACCAATCAGGTCCGCAAAATAGGTTGAGTCTTGCCCGACTGTCTCCTCTTCTTCAAGCTCATCAAGGCTCAGTAAGGCTCGCCGATACAGTAGAAGCGCTGTAAACTGCTTCTTCGATGTTGAGGAACTGAACTTTTCGCGCAGGACTGGCTTTGCGGTTTCGGTATCAATTCCGATCAAGCCTGAGATCGCGTCCCGTATTCTTTCCCGATCCTCACTGGCATCGACATACAAATCCGCTAAGGGATTCTCTTCTTGCTCTTTGTTTGCCATATCTGTCCTATTGTATACTCCCATAATCAAACTTCCCGGTCATTGGAGTCGTGACCAGACTGCCTCTCGGTACTTCCGCCCTTGTTTTTGAGTGCGGTCTCAAGTTCCCCGAGGCGCTCTTCGTGGTCGTCGAGGCGGGCCTCCTGTTCGAGATCGATGCTGAGCAGCGCCGGCAGCAGCGGGTTCTGGTGGTTCAACAGCCCACTCGCGTCGGCGTGCTTGCGGGCGTACTCGAACAGCCGGTCGAAGCGCGGCTGGTCGCGACGCCGCAGTGCCTGCCGGAACTCTGCCCAGCGCTCTTCGATGGCCCGCAGTGCATCTCGGTACGTCGGGTTCGTGCGTCCCATCGCTATCGCCCTCCTGTCCCGGTCGCCGTCCATGCATCGAGCAGGGGATCCGCGGTGGCCGCCACCGTCTCACCGTCAGCGGTGACCCCTGTCCCGACACCCTCCGGGGTCGGCGTCGACGGCGCCGACGTCGCCGATTCCACGCCGACCTGCGTGGCGCGTGCCGCGAGCAGCTGCCGCCAGTACGCGAACGTCGTCTGGTAGTACGCGCCGTCGTCGACGGGATAGACGAGCGTCTCGAAGTCCTCGCCGACGACCCGTGGGCCCATCCGAGTTTGCTCGCACTCGAGGTGATGGTCGGCGACCGTCGCGACTGGCTCGGTGAATTCGTTTCGTTCGTTTCGCGTAACGAGCACCGGGATGTCGTACCCATCGGCGTAGGTCGCTAACCGGGCGAGGGTGCGGGCCTGAAGGGTTTTCGCGCGGGTTTCGCCGAGGGTATCGTCGGCGCGGTACTGGGCGTCGACGGCCGGCGCGACGATGAGGGCGGGTGTGTGGGGCGACGTGTCCTCGTCACGACTCGGTCCCCCTCGACCGGCCGCCCTGGCGTCGGTGGTGGATATCTGGATCGACTTGTTCACTGCCGTCGGGAGATCACAGACGGCGCCGTAGTGCTGATAGGCGGTGAATCCGCGTGCCACGTGGATTCGGTTGAGCAACCGTTGACTGGGCGCGATCTGGGCGAGTGTCGTCGTCGTCGCGTGACCATTTGCGTCGACCCAGAAGGCGGGCCCGTCGTGCAGGAGGAGATGGTCGAGTACGAGCGACTGCAGGATCGGGACGCCGCGGCCTCCCTCGACGTCGAGCAGCGTGATGCCGTCGCCGAGTGACGGCAACAACATCTCGTCCGTAGCCGGATCGGCCTGGTCAGCAAGGGACCGATTGCGGTCTGCGCCCCGTGTCGGCTGGTCCACCGCCAATCGGTTCGACGTTGAGTGTTCTCCCATACTCGACTAGTTGACTACGTTCCCGATAAGCCGCGGCGTGGCGCTTCCGCGTTTCAGGGAAGGGCTGGAAGGTATGTAGAACCGGACTCAGGCAACGGATTTCTGCCATCGTTCGACCGTTTCCGAGAACGTTTCCAGAGAGGAAGGCGGACAGCATCGTCGGATTAACCAACAATCTGGAGGATCACGGCTCAATTGTTGGTTAAGACTCTCTGAACCCATGGTGATCTCGCCCTCACGTAATTCGGTTGACGGCCCGCATATTTCCCGAGCCTACGATCTGATGTGATCGACGATTGTTCTCAGCGCGGTTACATCGTCGTTATTGTACTGTTTGAGTCGATCCCAGTCTGGTTCTTCGCCGTCGAGGAGATATCGCGTGTACTTGCTCCCGACCACAAACCCATCCACGGCTGGATCTTGATATTCAAATCCGAGCGCGCTCGCTACGACGTCCAATTTATGCCGATTGAAGGGCCCGAAGAGTTCCTGTTGGGCAGTAATCCCGAGATCGTGTGCTCGATCCAGATGGTCGATCCCCTCAGTGATGCCGTGTTCGTCGAATCTCCGACTAAGACACTGTTCGTCGAAGTAGTTCCCTCCGTAGTAGATGATTGGCTCGGAGCCATGATCATTAAGGTACTCAGACAGCTCCTGAAGGAGTGCTGACTCGTCGTCCGGATCGAAGAATTGTCGGTACGCATCGTTCTGGTAACTGTAGGTACCGACTAGCCAGATCCGATCCTGCTGAAGATCCGTTTCTATGTCCAAGAGGAGAGGCTCCGTATCGTGAAGGTCGTCGAAGGCAGACTTGTTTAGAATCACGACCTCATCGTTTTCGAAAGCCTGTCGATGAGCAATCCACCGGTCCACGTGCCATGACGAGGCTCCTGGGAGGGCTTCGAGTTGGGTACGCCGTTCTTCGGTAATCTCATCTGGGCTAGTGATCCCTAACTCACTGAACTGTTCCACTCGGTTTCTCCCGACCTGGACGAGATCAGTCAGCCGGCTCCCTAGCAGATGGCGAGTGTCGTAGAACTCGTACTCGATAGACTCATTCGAGGCGTCGATGGTGATGAGTGCGTACCTTCCTGGATCGTCTACTCCGTCGTGGGACGCAATGTTGATCACTGTGCCGTACTCGAGGGTTTCAGCTCTGCCTCCGAATTGATGGCAATGACCGCAGACGGTGACTGGGGGCTGGATGTCGTCTATGAAGCTCCTGACGGCCTTCGACCCGATACGTTGTTGCCCGAATCGCTTCCCGATATCGAGAATGCCGAAGGGAGGGGTGTGAGTGACAAGAATCGGAGTTCTGTCTTCCCAACCGGTGCGTTGTTCGGAAAGGTGCCGTTGGACGTCGTCCTCGGAATAGGTGATGAGACCAGGTCCCTGGGTTGATCCTTCCTGACCGATGAACACGAGGTCCTCGTAAGTGTATGGTGTCCTGTGGAGGTCGGTGGTAAATTCCGAATCGAATTGCGGACCGGTTGACGGGGGGAAGTCGTCGTTTCCTCGGACATAGAGTGATTGTTGGTGCTTCGTGAGGCGAGCAAGTTCTGCAAGATGATCTGTGTCAGTATCGGCGTTTGAAACGTGAGAGGTCGTCGCCGGCATATAGTAGTAAATCTGGAGTTGGTTCTACAATCTCGAGAATGGTGTAGAGATCGTCAATAGGTTGAGAGCGCCAGTCAGATACGGCGAGTATGTGGGTCATTTGTATGAGCGTAGTTAGTGTAGCCTCTTCTATCGTTTGTTTAGGTGTACCATTTGGCATTAGGAGATTCTCTGCCTCGTTGTCGTTAACCAACAACTCAGGTTCATCAGGACAATCTGTTGGTTAACAGTGAGATTCCTGTGCGATTACGTTGAAGATGCTACCCTCCGAACTCCTCGGTATGTGTGGCCGGAACTCGCTCTTCATCGATCAGACCGACCTCGAGGCTCGCTTCGACGCCGAGGTCGTCGCAGACGGCGGGTACACACCCCGATACAATATCGCGCCTGGCGACAATCTACACATCATCACGAACGAAGCCTCCGACGAGATCGACGCCTACCACTGGGGGCTGATTCCGTTCTGGGCGGACGAGCCCGAGGAGGGCATCATCAACGCTCGCTCCGAGACTGCCGACGAGAAACGTGTCTTCGAGCGGGCGTGGGAATCACGTCCCTGCCTCGTCCCCTCGTCAGGGTTCTACGAATGGAAATCGCCGAACGGCGGGTCGAAGCAGCCCTACCGGATTTACCGGGAGGACGACCCCACGTTCGCGATGGCGGGGCTCTGGGACATCTGGGAGGGCGACGACGAGACGATCTCGTGCGTCACGATTCTCACGACGGAGCCGAACGACCTGATGAACTCAATCCACGACCGGATGCCGGTCGTCCTCCCACAGGACGCGGAATCCGACTGGCTCACTGCAGACCCCAACACGCGCAAGGACCTGTGCCAGCCGTATCCAAAGGACGATCTGGATGCCTACGAGATCTCGACGCGGGTCAACAACCCCGGCAACGACGATCCCCAGGTTATCGAGCCACTGGACCACGAACAATCGGGCCTCGGCGAGTTCAGTTCCTGATAGCTGACGGGGTCACGGTCACTGCATCGGCGACGCCGCCGCTGAATCGACGAGCGAGTACTCTCGGTCCCGACTCGTCCCTTCCGCCTCGAGAAGGTTGTACTGCTCCATCTTCGAGAGGTACGTTCGGATAGTCCGTTTCGTCCGTGGGTCATCGACGTCCTCGGTATAGCGCTCGTGAATCTCGCTCGGCCCGACTGGGCCGTGCTCGCGAACGATGTCGTAGACGACGCGCTGGTGCGGCGTGAGCGAGTCGAGGCTCTTCTGCTTGATTTGGGCCCGAGCATCCTCGGCGGCGTCCAGGAGAATATCGTCGATGATGCGCTCGTGGTTCTCGCGATCGGCCTTGCCGGCGGCCGTTCGGAGGATGCCGATTGCGAGGCGGGCGTCGCCGGCGGCCGCGTCGGCGATCCGGTAGAGCTGGTCGTCGGTGATGACGTCCTCATCGAGTCCCCACTTCGCCCGCGCACTGAGAATGTCGTACAGCTGCTCGTCGTGGTACTTGTCCATCCGGACGTGCTCGCTGGAGCGCAGGCGGCTCACGAGGCGGTCGTCGACGCGGCTGAACAGCTCCTCTTCCTTGTTCGCGATGCAGATGATCGCGAACTGCGGGAGGCTGTGGAGGTCGTAGATGACGCTGGGGTCTTCGAGCTGGTCGACCTCATCGAGGATGACGACGGTTCGCGGGCCGTCATGCTGCTGGAGGCGATCAACGAGTTCGTCGTGGGGCGTCGACTGCCGGTGGATGTCGATGGTCGCGCCGAGATCGTCGAGGATCTGGTAGAGCGTGCGGAACCGGGTGTAGTTGCGCCAGCAGTTGACGTAGGTCGTCTCGACGTCGAGGACCTCTTCCCGGAGCCGTTCCGTGACGAATTTCGAGATGCAGGTCTTGCCGGCGCCGCTGGGTCCAGTGACGATGGCCGTGTCGGCGGGTTCCCCGTTCGTGATGGGCTCGAGAACACTGGAGAGGTGGTTGACTTCGGCGTCGCGATGCTCAACTTCCCGAGGGACGAACCCGGCGCGGAGAACGCGAGCATCGCGGATCA
Organism: Haloarcula regularis; assembly: GCF_029338315.1. Taxonomy (GTDB): domain Archaea; phylum Halobacteriota; class Halobacteria; order Halobacteriales; family Haloarculaceae; genus Haloarcula; species Haloarcula regularis. Next base: position 106,507 of record NZ_CP119795.1, on the reverse strand, counting down.
TTTGATTCTGATAGTCTGATTTTCGGTCAGGTCATAAAAGCCTGACCGGGTTGTTTCCGGAAAAGCTCTTACTGCTGTGGAGAGTCATCGCTATCGCTTTGCGTCCCCCAAATTTGACTGCGGAAAACAGCTTTTCCGGAAACACCCAATACCCACTCACTAGTGTGGTGCCCATTCTACGATATCGAAGATATGGATTGCTTCTTTTTGTTTCATATTCCTGTGTATATAATTTCCACACCCTTCTCGACAGCCACGATAACCCGTAGATTTCGGGACGCTCTTCGACTGGTTTTCGCTCCTCGAAAGTCGTGACACCGAATGTTCGTACCCGGCCTCATCGTCGTCGCCTACAAGTAGTGAAGAGGATAATTCGAAGGAAATGACATCAGGCGATCCCTCCCGCCGCCCGGTCACCGGCAAAAACACCGAGTGGATGATACCCTCAGACCAGATGATCGTCCGGCGCTACAAACCCCTCCGACACTTCGCCGACACACTCGAAACGGGTTCCGCGCTGGCCAAGCCGAGGGATACGAAGAACGCGAGGGCCAGGCCTCTGAACCAGCCCGTGAACACGAGGGGCAGCGTTCGGAGCGGACCGAATCGATGATTCTCAACAACGGCGAGGAGATGGATCTTGCCAGCGGAATAGAACAGGCACGTGAAGCGGCCCGTGAGAATTACTACGCGAGCTGTTGGCGGCTCGGGACGGATGAGGACCCAGAGATCTGGGAGATGTACGCAGATGGTCGAGGAGTAGCGATCGAGACCACGTACCGGCAGATAGAGGAGTTCATCGCGCCCGATCAAGAGGATCTGTATATGGGTATTGTCCGGTACTTGGATTACGAGGAGGAATTTACGCCGACCGGGATTCCATACGTCCTGTACTTCTACAAACATCGAACGTTCGACAGCGAGCAAGAGTTCCGGCTGCTCACGAACCGGGGCGGCAACCCGATAATCCGGACGGACGGTCAAGAGATGCCACCCGAGAGCAGGCCGGACAATCCGTCCCACGTCAACCTGTCTGCGAATATGGATACGCTGATCAATCGCGTCATCCTTTCGCCGGGAGCTGATGATGAGCTCCGGGCAGAGGTCGAGGAGACATTAGATGAGCACGACGTGTCGGCGCCGGTGGTGCCGTCTCGACTGGATGATCCGGCACCGCATCACGAGACGTATGATACTGAACTCGGTGGGGCGGCTAACTACGAGGCCAGCGAAGAGTACCTGGACGATTTGATTGACCGTTTTGTTGGGGAGACGGACTGGGATGTCTGGAACACTGTGGACGTCATCCAGCTGAATCAGCGTGAGAAGCTGCATCCACGCACGGTCTTTGTTGAGTGTTTCCAGTACGTGGATGATCCGCCGGATCGATCAGAGTATGGCCAGGAGCATCTGAACTACGAGGTCCGTGCGCACCGGGTCGTTGACGGTGAGTACCAGGACACGTTTTTGAATGATCCTGCGGAAGAGACAGATGAGGAATTGGTTGAGGCGGATAATCCGTCTGAGTGACGCCTCGGGACGGGTTCCATTGGAATCGAGGGGTTAGATCTCCGAACGTTCGGAGCTACGACTGTTCGGCGGCCCGCGCCGTCTCAGCCAACTCCTCAAACTTCTCGAATACAGATTCAAAGTACTCGTCTGTCATCAAGCGGGGATTATTTACTTTATAAATCGTCAAGCACGAACTCAGTCTCAGCTGCATTCAGCCCATACGCGTGGAACGCGGCAGCATCAATCTCAGCCTGCAATTCCTGGCGCTCATCAACATTGGTTACCGGCTCAACCCCTCCAAGACGCTCACGCAAATCGGCAAACTCCTCACCGTAGCAGTTCAGGCGGGCAGCACGCGTCCAGATGTAATCGAACCACTCATCGCCAGCGGTCAACCGGGGAACCTGCGTCTCCTTGAACGTGTATTGGTAGATCTCTTTGTTCACCTTGGTACGCATAATGAAGTCGAACGGGATACTGTTCAACAACCCTGTTGCTGCCATCATCTCCTCATCCGTGAACGCGGGTTCGTACGCCGGCCACAACGGTGATTCCGCCAAATCATCCTTTGATGGATTTATCTCGAACGGCCGAATCGTATAGATCGAGTGAAGGTTGATGATGCTCGGCGGGATGACCGTCGCAATGAACGTCCGCTCGTTGGTGGCGTTCGTAATAAACCGGTATATGATCCGATAATCGGTACAGTCCAGTTTCACGTCATCCTCTGAGAGTGGTTCGCCACGGTGCTTTTTCAGCAGGTCGTCAACAAACTGGACCTGGGACTGGCTCGTTTCATCCCCGCCGAAGGCGTAGTAGAGAGACCGTTTCAGATTACCGAGGTTCTTCTCCCGGACGCGCTGTTTAGCGCTTTTGACAGTGTCTGTGTCGTCCTCCACGCTCCAGTATTCGATATCCTCGATATCGTCAAGGATAGAATCGTCGTGGATGAACTGATAGATGTTCTTGCCCTGGTACACGGGGTATTCACCGATATCCTTGGAGTCGGTGATACGGTCGTTGTCAGGGCCTTTCTTGATCTCGTAGTACGGGTCAGAGTTCCAGGCGCCGTCTATCCGGTCGCCGACAGACGGGTGTTGAACCACATTGCTGATAACCCCGAGCTCTTCTTCGGTCCGTATTATCGGGAACAGCCGGACCTCAGGTGAGTACTCTGCGAGCACCTCTTTCGGGATTTTGAAAGTGTGTTCCTCGATGTTGTTCAGGATGCTAACGTCGTGCTGCCGTGAGATCCCGTTCAGGTAATCGGTTTCCCCGGTGTTCTGGAATGTGAGCAGCCGGAAGACATATTGGTCGTGTAGCCCGTCGAAGATTCCCTTGTTCTCAAATCCTACTAGTGACTGCACAGATGTATTATTCAGTAGGTGCATCCGGAGGTCCTTCCCCATCGCGTTGTTGAATATGATGTCCGGCAGGACCTGTGCGACATAGCCGCCGTCGTGAACGAGATCGTATATCCGTTCGAGGAACAATGCGGCGAGATTGTTCGCGATAGGCTGTTTTCTGCCGTCGATTTCGGGTTGCTGGTGTTCGTATTCCGTGCTGTGTTTGAAGTAATCCCCTAGCTGGGATACCCGTGACTGGTAGGTCTCCCACTCGTTTTTGATGTCCTTGTCCTCCAGGAGTTCTTTGGCGCTCGTCCATCCCGTGAGTGGGCAGGCTGCGGAACACAGGGTCGTATTTGACGAAGAATTCCTTGCGGTCGCTTTTGATTTCGTCCCACGGTGGGTTCCCTACGACGACGTCGAACCCCTCGTCAGCGAAGACTTCTGCGAACTCTAGCACCCAGTGAAAGGTATCATGAGCCCGAACATCCTCGTCGGTGACGTTCTCGGTGAAAGCACGGAACTGGTCGACGGTTTTGTTGTCCAGATCGGAGCGGTACTCCTTCAGCAGGTCTTTTGCGTTTTGGCGGTGCTCCTCTGCCTTTTCAGGGAATGCGCTGCTTTCCTGGTACGCGTTGATTTCGTCGATGATATCCTTGTATCGGCGCTCAACGCTGTCGTCCGACCAGTTTTCGAACGTGTATTCCCCGTCATCGGTTTCATCCGGGAACCCGAGGTACCCGATCAGGCTGTTGCCTTGGCGGATGTTGAACACGATGTTGGGCAGCGCGAGTTCCTCTTGGCTGAGTGAATTCAAATCGTCTTCCTGGAGTTCAGCTATAATCGAGAGCCACAGGCGGAGCTTTGTTATCTCTATACCGGAGTCCATGATGTCGACCCCGTACATATTGTTCTGGACGGTGGTCGATTTCAGGCGGTGGCGGCTGGGGTGTGACCCCATCTGGGCGTAGAGGGCTTGTCGGGCGTTGACGATTTCTTCGACGACGGAGGTGAGGAAGTGGCCACTGCCGCAGGCAGGGTCGACCACGTAGAATTCGTTGAGCTCGTCAAGCAACCCCGTGATCAGGTCTTTGTTCTCTGTGAGTGCGTCGATAAGATCGTATAATTGGTCGTAGTGATCAAGTTCTGCTTGGCGCCATCCCCACTCCTCCTGTAAGTGAGTCTTGAAAAGATCCAGCAGAGCGGGGCGAACGGTTTCTTCGGCGCAGAAACGGGTGATCTCGCTGGGAGTGTAGTAGGCGCCGAGTTCCTTGTTTTTGTTCTTATCGTCGATCGTGATGTAGTTGATCGTCTTTTCGAACACGTTGCCCAGGACGCTGGGGTCGATATCTGTGGGGCCGCCGTCTGCGGAGAACTGGTAGCGCTCAAGCAGTTCGATGATAGACATCAAGACGCTGTCCCGGACGTTAAATTCGCGCTCATCCAGTTCATCGGAGCCGTTCAGCTCCGGGCGGAACAGGCCACCGTTCAGATACGGGATACCCTCAAAGGGATCGATCTGGTCTATTTGGGGATCGCGGTTCTCTGGCTTGACGTTGAACACATCATAGAACAATGGTTCGAGAAAGGTCTGGTAGAAAGTTTGCGGGTACATCCCATCGTCGTAGACCTGTTTGAGCGTGTTCAATAGGTCGGGGCGGACGATCTTCTTGTCTTCAAGGAACTTGACAAAGATCATCCGATTCATAAGATGGACTGAGAACAGGCGGACATCATCACCGCTGGCCTGTTCCGGAGGTATGATTCCCCCGCCTACGAGGCTTCTTGATCTGCGTTCTTCGTCGTCTTCTGCGCCGATACCGAACACAAGGCGGACGTAGTCATCGTAGAACTCGTCCGTAATTGCTTCTTGTTTCTCTTTGATGACCTCACGGGCGTCCGTGATGATCGAGACGAAGTTGTCGAATGCAAATGTCCGTATCAAGTCCTCGACTAGCGCCTCTTCCTCATCGTTGAGCGCCTCAACCGGCGGCCGGTTCTCTCCGACCGTATTCTCGAACAGCTTGAGAAAAACCGGTTGCAGGTCCACGTGCTCGATCGTGTTGTGGGTGTAGCTGTCCGGGTCGTACCGGATGAAGATCCAGCGGATGCCGTCAGTTGCGAACCCGAAATCGGTCTGGAACTCGCGTTGGCTGAGCCAGCTTTGACCTGGTCGACACCGTGTCCGCGCGTGTTGGTCAGTGATTTATTGACCGGTTCGGCTTCGATGAGGAGCCGTGAGGAATCGACGTTCTCGACATCACGAAGGGAGATCGCGTAGTCGGCTTGTTCTCCGCGTTTATCGGAGAGATCGCCTGCCTCCCACCCGTAGTTCTGGTGTCCGAGCGCGTCCAGGAATGGTTCTATGATGACGCCTTGTGTGAGGGGTTCGGGATCGAGAGCGTCTTTGGTGAAGTCTCCTCGGAGCTGGTAGGAGCCGGGGTCGGCCCTGAGCATGGATTCGAGGGTATCGTCTTTGATCTGGTCGCGAAGGCGTGATATCGCGTCGGAGATCGCGTTGATAACTGCTGATTTTCCCGCCTTAGTTATTTCAGTCTCAAATTCAGATATATCGAATTGTGTCTGATGACCCATAGCAGACATTGGTGTTGATCAGAACGATTAGCGCTGGGGTAATGAAATCCCACGCTTCTTCATTCACTTCCTTGGGTTTGCTCGCGGGGACCTACTCTGTGTCAGGATCGGGTTGGTTGCCAGAATCCCTGGGATCGATCCAACTCTCTCTAGGATCGAGCCAGCTCCCAAACGCAACCATCCCACCCCAGACCCGTTCCCGAATCGAGAGGATCTGGTCGGTCTTCAACACGGTGATACGCTTGATATCATCATTCAGGAAGAGCTGTTCCGGCCCACCGACCGGCTCGAACTCCTGTTCCTTCTCGTTGTACCGGTGCGGGTCGGTGATACGGAGCTCTTTCTGGCGGTTGGCACGGCTCCACCCGGAGACATCACCGATATACAACTGGTCGTCACTGGTCTTTACCATCACCTGGTCGGCGTGTTTGAGGTAATTCTCCCACGGCTGGCGCCGTGAGTATGACACCTGCATCTTCGCCTGAATGATGCCCCGCAGGATACCCGGAAGATCGATGAGGATGGCAGCAGCGTACATCACGCCGACGAACAGAGATACTGCGAAGATGACAAGGATGTACCCGATACGGAATGCGGGGTCGAACAGGATGCCCTGGAACTGCGAGAACGAGGTAATAGGCTCGACGAAGATCTGGTACGCACCGATAAACAGGGCGTCTATCAAGAGGCTGGATACGAGGCTCCAGACGAGCAGGACAAACTGTTTGATATCGTCTTCGATCGCGGCCAGCGAAACCGCGGTCATCACCGCGACGAAGCCCGGGGCTATGAGGACGCCGTAGAAGATCGCGTTACCCGGAAGGCTGGCCATTCGTGTTCCAGGTTATTCGCTGCTCTCAGACCTACTGGATGTGTCGGATTGGTCTCCGCTAGAGTTTGAGGGTGCATCAGGGTCAACGCTGCTGGGGATCGATACTTCGTCGGCTGAGGGAACCTCATTGCCACCAGACGGTTTCTTGTCAGCACTTTTTTCGTGGGTATCCCAGTCCGAGCTGCTCGTGTCTTTTATGCCAGCATTCTCGCGACGTTTGGTCTCGCGGTTGCCGGATTTTTGAGCGCTGTTGGCGGCTTGATAGCGTTCGTCTTCAGCATGCCGGTTTTTGTTGGCGGCAAGTGCGTCACGGCCGCTGTCGCCAGAGGACGTGTCGTTCGAAGAATCGTTGCTAGAATCGCTGCCTGAATCGTCACTCATACACAGATTTGTGGGCGCTGAATGCACTAAACCGTCGCCAAGCAAGGTGGAAGTATAATCGACTGACTGTTCGCGTGTGAGGATCCGCTAGCATTGGAGCCTGATGGCCGTGTATTCCCTCTCGATTCCCGCGCTGCCTGGGAATTCAACAGAGTGGTCCTGATTATGCGCTAATCACAGCCTGAATCACCGTTTGAATTACGGCTGAGTGATATTATTGAGTACCTCTATCGATCAGAGGGTATGGTATTCTAACAAAGATTTAACCGACATCGCTAACTGTCTCTGTGCGTGCCATTTCCTCGCGCCAAATCTCCACGCCAACTCTACGAAGAGATTCAATCGTACGACCGGGTGATTACCCCGGACGGACCGCTTGCGAGTGCCCTCAACCGCTACCTCGATCGGCCACATCTTGGGCCATTTGCCATCCCACCTCGTCGCCTCGCGGTCGGTCGCCGTCAAGAGTCTGAAGACCGCCTTGCATTTCTCGGTATGATCGCCAACGAGGATATTTCGTGGAAACGGTGCGCCTACGCGGTTGGGAATATCCTCCAGTGTTGGGAACACCGAGGATCACACGACGCTATTTTCGAGTACGACGGCTACGTCGACGACGCCACCGAACGAGCTGTGGAGCGAATCGCGGAACTCGAGACCGCCTCGATGAAACTCACGAACGAGACCATCGAACCGGATCTCGACGTAGTCGTCGTCGAGCCGGCGATGCTCACCCAACTCGAACGAGCGTATCTGCCCGCCGAGTACGACACGGTCGACCTCTTTACTGACACGGAGTTCAAGCTCCCGCCGTTCCGTATACACGATTCACCGACGGCGATCGTGGAGACCGTCGTTGATTCCGTCAATGACGAGAACGCTGATAACGTCGGGATTGTTCTCGACCAGGAAAGCGAATACTCACCGCTTATTGAGTCCGCGCTCGAAGCGGCTGATATCCCGTTTTTTGGCGGGCCGGGTTTCACAGATCGCAGCGAACATCGGTTGTTCCTCCACCTCCTCCGAACCGCCCACCGGGGGACTGATACCCGAATAAGCGAGATCCGGTCGCTGTTGACGGTCTTCGATTGTGACGTCGTCGACGCTGACACAAACAAGCGACTGCACGAGCTTGACGATGGAGATCTCAAGTGGCTGATCGACTTCTGCCACGATGTCCAAGAGTACACGTTCTCGGATGCTCTTTCAGTGTTTGAACGCCACGCCGGCGACACGTTGGATGCCTTCCGGGAGGAACTGGAGACACTCACCATCGCGGACGAATCCATCACGGAAGCGCGCCTCGACGATTTGTCGTTCTATCTCCAGACCTACGAGGTGCCGGTCGATCGAGAGAACGAGGGTGTCTTGCTCGCCGATGCGAAATCAGCGTCGTACGTGGGTCGTGAGGTTGTCTTCTACCTCGGGCTTGACGACCGCTGGACCCACTCGGCCCCACGTCGTCCGTGGGTCGACCAGGACGCCCAGTTTACACGGAATCTTAAGAGCTTCCAGCTGCTGTTGCAGAGCGGCAGCCAGCAACACTATCTCGTCCAAGATGCGACCGGCGGATCACCCGTGACGCCGTGCCTGTACTTCGAAGAGCTCCTCGAACCGGAGTACGACCGCTTCTCCGATCTACCTTCGACAAGTCATCAGATCGAAACCGCAGCACGAGTTGGTGACGGATTCGAGAACGGACCTGTCGGTGTGACTCCCGACCCGGTCGAGACGATCAGCAAGTCGAGTCTCAACACCTACGTGAACTCACCGCGGGACTACTACTTCAGCCGGGTCGTCGACGGTCCGGAGAAGGCGTATCTTACCGAAGGCAACCTTCTCCACGACTTCGCGGAGTTCTACGTCAACCATCCGGACGCAGTTGGCGAGGAGACACTCTCGGAGGTCGTCGAACTTATGCTCGAGGACGTCCGTCCGCTGGTTCGCTCCGTCGACGAACGGACCCGGCGCACTGAATATCGTGCGAGCCTCGAAACGATCGTCTCATATTTTGACGCGAACCAGCCGACCGAGGGCGCGTTTCTGACGCCGTCCAGTGGGGGTGACAATGCCGTCGCCGCCCACTTCGGTCGGGATGTTGACTCCCGTGACTGAACGCCGGTTTACTGATGAAGAACTGGGCATCAACGGAATGATCGACCTCGTTCAGTCGCAGCAAGAACTGCTCGACTACAAGAGTGGCAGCGAGAGCAGCGCCACCTCAATCGTCAAACACGCTGCGATTGACGAGCCGACAGACGAGCCTGACTTTCAGGCAGCACTTTATCTCACCTATTGGCGATCACAACGTCCGGGTGACCAACTCTCGTTCACCTTCTTCTACGTCACCGAACTCGTCGACGACGTGATCGCCGGCGACGCCGACGTCGACGACGCGCTGACGACTGTGACATACTACCCGGAGTCGCTCACCGAGCACGTGCAACGTGAGGAATTCTTCGAGTATCTCCGTGAGGAGGGGGCACAGAAGTGCCAAAAGATTCTCTCGAAGATTGACTATCAGACGTACGCCGCGCTCTTCGATGCTGCGCAGCTCGTCGAGACGACCGATAGCGACGAACTCATCGAGTCCGAGTTCGGACAGACGATGATCGATCGACTCCAAGCGGAGATTGGCGAGTACAAGTACGTGACGACGGGGAGCAAGCAGGTGATGCGAGCAATCGTCGACCGGCAGAAGGGTGCATTCTTCAAGAGTGATCTCGATGCGTTCGAATCATTTGTCGACGAGCGACTGACGGAACTCAACCGACGCCGCACTGGCGACGAGGAATTCCCCATCGAGGGGCTTGCCGACGAGACGAACTACCGACGGGTAGACAATCGTGACCTTCTCTTAGAGGGTGAACAATGAGCGGCGCCGACCCAAACCCGGAGCAACGCGACCTCATCGAGGCGACTGATGGCCTCTATCTCGTCGACGCGGGTGCTGGCACCGGGAAGACGTTCACCGTTACCCGGCGATACGCAAACACTGTCGCCCAAGATGGCGTCGAACCCGAAGACGTGCTGTTGGTGACCTTTACGAACAACGCGGCCGAGGAGATGCGAGAGCGGATTGTCCGTCACAGCGAGTACGGGATGCGGGAACTCGCGAACGCACCGATCCAAACGTTCCACTCGCTGTCACACGACCTGCTCGACGAATACGGACACGACGCACCGATGTCCCTCGGGATTGATGAGACGATCACTGGCTCGACACGGATTATCGAAGACGAAATCATTGAACAGGCACTGTTTCGTGAGTTCATCGGACAGTTCATCGATAATCACCCAGAGTATGACGAGTTCTTCACGGCATTGTCGGAGACGTCGGAGCTACTCGATCTGATCAAGGAACTTTCCGCAAAGGGTGTGTTCCCCACTGCGGATGGCTGGTACCGGAACAGCGAGTCACACCTCGATGGGGACTTTGAGGCGTTCGAGACGCTGTTCACCGACCGGAATGAACCACGGAACGGCGGAAGCAAGCAATCGAAGCTTCGAAAGAAGCTCTATCAGTATGGTGAAGATAAGACGTATCTCCCGAAGGCGCCCGCAAAGTGGGACATCCGCGGCGATGGCAAGCAAGTCCCGGCGGACCTCGCTAAACGTGTCTTCGAGGAGGACCGAACGGCTCTCAAGCGGTTCGTCCACGACGTATATCACGCCTATCTTGAGTTTGCGCTTCGGCGGAACTACCTGAACTTCGGGTTCCTTCAGCTGTTCGCGTTCGTGCTTCTATGTGAGGATCACGACCTCCGAGAGCAGCTGGGGTACGAGTACGTGATGGCCGACGAGTTCCAAGACTCCAGTGAGATCCAGTTCAAACTCACGCTGCTGCTCGCCGGCACGAACAACATCTGTGTGGTCGGCGACTGGAAACAGAGCATCTACAGCTTCCAGTACGCGGACGTCGACAACATCCGCGAGTTCGACGATCGCCTCGAACGATTTGCCGCGGAGCTGAATCGGGACGTCGATCGAGTCACGTTCCCGACGACGCCGATTGACGATAAGCAGCTGACGCGGAATTACCGGTCGACGCAGTCCATCTTGGACTTCTCTACCCACGCCCTGACTGCCCGTGCGACAAAGAACGAATCTCTGGATGCGGAGGCTATCTCCGAGCAGGCAACACCACTGACTGCCGATACAGATCGAGATGATAGCTACATCGAGGCGCTCACGAGTGAGGACGAACACGAGGCCATTCTCACGAAGATCGACGCAATCGTCGACAACGACGACTACGCCGTCGAAGGCGAAGACGGCACGTATCGCGCTCCGGAGTACGGCGACATCGCTGTGTTGACGCGAACCCGCGATTTCGGTCGGGATCTGCTCGATACGGCGAGTAAGTTCGGTCTGCCGATGGCCTACGAGGGTGGGATCGAGGTCTTCCGGACCGACGCCGCGAAGCTGGTGTTAGCGTGGTTGCGTATCCTCGAACGTGACGCTGAACGCGGGTGGGCACTCGTCCTCGAAGAGGCTGGCTACACGATTGACGAGACGAAGACGATCATCGAGCGTGAGGCATATCCCGAAGCTATGGTCGCATTCCGAGAGGATCTACGGGATTTGGAGACGTTCGGCGGCGTCGCCCGACGCGTGTTCGAACAGTACGGCCGTTCCGGCCCGACCGCAGACGTCGTTCTCGACACTATTCAGTCGGTTCACGGGACGACGACGTTCACCCGTGGGGAGCTGATCCGATTCATCGAGGAGGCGATTGCTGATGGGAGTACACACGACGTCGACGCCGGGGCTGGGACGAACGCGGTGACTGTCCAAACGATCCACGCGACGAAAGGGCTCGAATACCCGATCGTCATCCTCGCAAATATGAACGCGAACAAATTCCCGTCCTCCGGTGGCAGTGGAAGCGACATCGCCTACACCGACCCGATTGGCCTCCGTCAGCGGAAGGTGTACTCAGAGGACGCACACGATGTCCCACACGTCTACGACAACTGGAAGACAGACGTCCTCAATCGCTGCCTCCCCCAGAACTACGACGAGGAACGTCGGCTTCTCTATGTGGCTGTCACGCGTGCTGAGAGCCACCTCGTCTTGACTGGCGGTACTGACCCAAATTCGTTCCTCGATTCACTCCCCGTTGATGTCGAAGATATCGACCCCGATCTATCTGCGTTCGACCCAGAACCCGGCGAGCATTCGACCTACACGGTCGATATTCCGGAGCCTGATGGACCGGCAAGCTACTCACCACACACCTTCATCGATGACGCAGTCTTCGAAGGGAATACCGGCGGCCGGGGAATGGAGTTCGGGTCAGACGTCCACGAGTTTGCGGAACGGTATGTTCTCGGTGAAGCAGTCGAAACCGGCGATAACCCTGACAAAGAGCACGTCAAGGCGTTACTCGACTCACTCGAGGGTGAGACGAGAGCCGAGATCGATGCGTTCCTTCCGCTTACCGTCGACGGCGAGAAGGTAACGATCGGCGGCATCATCGACTTGCTCCACGTGACATCTGACCGTGTTGAGATCGTTGACTACAAAACCGATCTCACAACGCACGCAGAAGATGAATACCAGAAACAGCTCAGTATATACTACCACGTCGTCGCCGACCAATATCCAGAGCGGTCGGTCACTGCGTCTATTTTCTACACCGATGATGGCACTCGTCACAATATTACCCCTCTCGATAAGGCGGCTCTTCGAGAGCTAGTGCTAACACATAGTGTTTAAATTACTTGTCTCGTGGATACTGATCACTAGAAACTCAATGGTCGAAATTCCCAGCTCCCTTCGCTCTCTGTTCAGTGCTCCAATTAAAGAGCAGGATGGGACGTACATAGTGGAGGTCCCTTCGAATGAAATCAACTATGAAGCGTTATCAGCTGACGAAACGTATCGAGTAGCTATTCTGGAATCTTCTGTCTCGACGGGGTCGTCAGTACAACAGGGGTCACAGAGAGCACCTTCTCGTGAGACTGCGAGCCATTCTTCCTCAGGACCTCCCGTGGAGGAAGGCGAAGTACGTGATGTGACCATCGAGACAGTCGGCGATCAGGGCGATGGTATCGCAAAAGTCGAACGTGGCTACGTCGTGATCGTTCCCGGCGCTCAACCCGGCGACGAGCCAATCGTCGAAATTGAACAAGTTCAGGAGAATGTCGCGTTTGCGAGCATTGTCGATAGCGATCCACGAGCATTCTAACTGCTGTTCTTTCTGTGGATCAATCTGCTTCTCGGTAAACCATCGGTGTGAGAAGGTTCCGTTCGAGTTTGTCTGATGGATGTGGTTCTGAAAGTCACGTTACGCCCTCTCCGTTCGTTCACGATGGCACAACTTCCAAGGCCGAAATTCAATCTATGACAAAGGAACCGATTGAGGTACTCGATGACCTGGCCGACCAGGTCGCCGATGAGTTCGAGGCGTATAGACAGCCGGACGAATTCAAGGATGTCTCGCTCGTGATTGAGAACAGCGACAAGGAGCGACCGACGCTGATCGTTCACGTCGATAGGGAGGATGCGGAGTTCCTTGTCGATCGTATTGAGGAGTTCCTCCGCGAGCATGGTGCTCGTACTGAACGGGAACGACACTCAGCTACGGATGTCCGTGTGTTAGCGACGGTCGACTGACACCGCCCCTCCAATTTTTTGACTGACTGTAAACACCGCTGAAGGACCCTATCTTCACTTCCGATCAAGGGGGTCCCGACCGCTTCAGCTCAGGTGGTTAATCTGTGCAGACAGATACTCTTGGAGAGCGGTGACCGTTTCTTCTGAGACTGCTGAGGCCCCGAAGTCACTCCGATACCCGTGCTTGAGTTCATCGCTCTCTATGATCTCCAGTCCACGCTCAAGCTGCTCCCGTAGCGCATCGTCGTCCCCTCGCCGAAGGTGAGGCGTGACAGTGTCGAGATCGATTTCTTGTGCTACTGCCAGGACGTCCCGGAGGTCTGTTTCACGGCCGCTATGGAGCTTTGCCGCGACGAGGACTGCCCCATCGATGACTCTGGCTGTGGTCGTCACTGTACCTCCGCTCACCTCCTGTTGGTGGCTGTGGTCGTACAGGTAGTCGAACGACCACTGTGCCTCCGTCTGGCGACACCCGAGTCCGTTTACCAGGAGATCGAAGCCGATCGGCTGCTGCGGCGTGAGCCGCTTCTCGTACTCGATTACTTCGGTGTCGTAGAACCATTTCTTGGCGTGACTGTCCGTTTCCTCGAATCCCTGCTGTTCGAGGAACTCGACGAAGTCAGCCTTGGAGTCCGGCGCGACGACGATATCGAGGTCCGTGGAGAAGCGAGCATTGAACGCTGAGACAGCGTACCCGCCGACGAGAACGTACTCGTGGCCCTCTTGGGTGAGCTCCTCGAGCAGTTCGATGAGCGCGTCACTTCGGTTGTTGAAGCTCATGGCTGTGCCCGTTCGGTCTCTCGATACGTGACGCCGAGGTCGAGGTCCTCGTACATCCGGTCGAGCATCGCCAGCCCCGACTGGAACTGGGCGTAGTTCTCGCGCATATACTCGATTGTCTCTGCTCTCGGGATCACCGGGTACCCTTCGACGTGCTCGATATCGAGTGACGCGCGTGGCTCGAGGACGATCTGCAGCGGTCCGTCCAACTCGTCTCGGGGCTGTCGTTCGAATGCGGTCGGGAGGTCGAACCACTCGAAAAATGTCTTCCAGGCGTCGACGTCCTGCTCACGAACAGCGAGGAACAGTGGATAATCGTCGGGGTCGCGACCGACCTGGTAGCCGCCCTGAGTCCACACGTAGACGGCGTCGATCCGCGTGAACGCGAACGGCCAGTCACTGAATTGTGGGATGACGTACGTTTCCTCGATGGATGGTGGACTGACGCCGGCGCTGGCAGCGACGAGCTCGAGCGCTGCGTCGCGTACGCGCTGGTCGACGACAGTGAGGCCGTCGTCATAGGAAACGTAGCCTGCGTCTTCCAGCCGATTGACGGCCTGTCTCACTGTCTCGTAGGGCGTGTGGAGGTGTTGGGCGACACGGCGGATGGAGTCACCACTCTCGATGGTGAGGATGACCTGCGCCGCGGTGTCGTCGAGAACCTCATACATCTGGTGGTTACCAATAATCCGGTAACAGTTAAAAGTCTTACTAGAAGACGGGGTAGAACAGCTCTGTCTGAGTTCTATCACTCAGGACTCTCCCATTGAATGACTGAAGAATGTAGATCTCATAGCCAATCTGCATAATGTGAATAATGTAGATAATGCAAATTGGGCTTCTTCAATTGGTTCGTGTGGGTGGCAAAGATTGCGATGAATACGTATGAAATGCTGATAATCTAAATTATGTAGATTGCGTAGGGTCGACGGTGATTATGGCAATTGAGATTGTGCCAACAATCTACGTAATGTACAAAATGTAGATTGTGTAGGTGGCGTACGCAATCTGTCTGACACAGAATTAAGATGGACGAGCTTCATTGACCGCGTATGACCAGTGCAAAACGTACATTATCGACAAAACTCGCACAATCTTCAACATCTACCCAATGTACATTACCTACAAAATGTACAAAATCCGCTTCTTACGGGGTGCTGAGCTATGAGTGCTGACGAGTTTGAAGGGCTCCCCGGAGCAGCTGTCTCGTTGCTCAAGGGAGGGGTAGGGAAATCCACGATCGCGCTCAACATCGCTGATCGACTCGCTGCTCGTGGCCATGAGACGGTACTATTGGATCTGGATAAGGACGGGCACATGACGACCCAGTTGGGATACGACGATGCGTACGACCGAGATGCGAACCTCGGTGACGCCCTTATCGATGGTGGGGACCCCGAAGACCTGCTTATCGAGACGGACTTCGGCGTTCACCTCCTCCCGTCGAGTAACGAGCTCGAGAATGTTGAGACGAGGCTGAAGGACGAACGGTTCGCAGACGTGAAGCTTCGGCGGAACGTTGTCGATCCGCTCATTCAAAACGGATACGACTACGTGATAATTGATGCCGCAGGCGGCCGTGGGAAACTCTCCGACAACGCCCTCATCGCCGTCCAGCGCGTCATAATCCCGCTAATCCCGCGTGCTGGCTCGATTAACGGCCTCAATAAGATGATTGAACGCCAGATCTCCCCAATCCGGCAGAATATCGGGTTGGATATCCTCGCAGTCACTCCGAATATGATTCGCGAAACAATGGGACAACGCAACGAGCATCGGACTCTCGTTGAAAATCTCAACCGGGAGTTCGGTTCATTCGTCCCCGAGTACGCTCGTGTGGACCCGGAGGTCTTCGACGCCCTCGATGATTCGGGACGCACCATCGATAGTATTCCGAAGCCAGGGATTCGCGAACGGACCGCAATTTCCCGCGCCTTCAAGCAAGGAATGCCGGTCTCGCAGTTCGACGAAGATTGCGACCAGATCCCGAATTTCGACCACTTAGCGGACCTCGTGGAGGAACACAGCCATGCCTAATGAGGACGACCGTTTCGGGGACGTCGCTGAACAGCTCAAACAAACGGAGGAAGGAACCGAATCGGATGACGACGAACGTACTGACACCCAGGATGAACCGCAACCGGATGAAGAGATAACTACTGAGGACACAGAGTCGGAGACTGAGTCCATTCCTGAGCAGGATGAGGAGGATGTGGACGAATCCACCGGTGGACCGGCCTTCTCCTTTGATGAGACCGATATGCACGGCTTCTATGTCCGGGAGGACACGTGGGATGGCGTCACCCGGATGCGATCATCGGTAACTGCTGCGTGCTCTATGTTTGATGTTCCCGAATTTGAGGGAAGAGAGTTTCAAGATGCGTGTCTCCGGGTAATTGCGGACCACGGTGCTGAGGTCGCCCTCCAGATCCTCCGGGAGCGTGGTATCGAAGCCGATGAGGAACGTGTTCAGGAAGTTGTGGAGATGCTGAGCGAGCAAGCTACGAACGACTAACATTGGATTTGGGTGATTTCCCTCATCATTCAGATTTCGGGCGCATTGTACATTATGCAGATTGTGTAGCAAGCCATCTGCTTCCAGTCTCGCGATTATTCTCGGAACCGGGTCCGAATGGCGGTCGCGGCTTTGGTATAGCGGCATATGATTTATACCGTTGACCAAATCCGAATTTCGGGGGATAGAACCCTTCTATCATAGGAAAAATGGTTATGAGACTTCTGTCTCCGGTGGTCCTGATTACGCCGGTAATCACGACCACTTTGAAGTACCCCGCCGCCGTCGGTGAAGTACGGATGCTGCAACCGCCTCACGACGGCGCTTCCCAGGGTAGAGGCACCGAGACCGGGCCCGCAGGACGGTGGAGGGCCGGTGGATGCCTGATCGCGCGCTTTCGACGCCGCTCGACGACAGCTTCGAGCGCTACCTCCAGGACAAAGGGAAAGGCCGTGGTGGCGACGGCGGGAACTATCGACGCAACGCAGCCCGCGAACTCGAGCGGTTCGCCGAGTGGGCCGCCGGCGACCGCGGCGCCGACGACTGGACCGGGATCGTTCCCGACGATGTCGCCCGGGAGCCCACCTTCGACGATCTCGACGAACGCGTCTTCCGGGAGTACGCTCGGCATCTCGGAGGAGAACGGGGACTCAAGCAGAACACGGTACAAACCTATTACCGCTATATCTCTGCGTGGTGTGGCTGGTGCGTCAACGAGGGATATCTCCAAGCGCATTACGCGCAGCGAGCGAGTGCGATGGCGCCACTGCCGGAGGACGACGGCCGCAAGCCCGGCGACCAGCAGGCCTGGACGTCCGGACAGCGCCACGCCCTCACCCGCCACGTCGACCAACAGGCACGCGACGCCGTCGAGGCGTACACGACACTCCCGGAGGATACTGACCCCCTCGACAAGCAGCGTGCACGCTACGCGGCGCTGAAGGCGGCTCGTGACCGGGCTCTGGTGTTCGTCTTGGCGTACACAGCTGTCCGCGTCGGGGAACTCCTCCGGGACCCGAACGACCCGCGCCGGCGCGGCGTTCGCTGGGAGGACCTCTCCCCCGACGACGGGAGTATGGACGTCTACCGGAAGAAACAGCAGTGGGACGCCGCGAGTCTCCCCGACCCGGTAATCTCTCCGCTGCGAAGCTATCGTCAGCTGATGGACCCACCGACGGAGCGGTGGCCGGTGTTTCCGACGTTCGACCAACGGACGCTCGCGGAGCTCGTCCGGGAAGAGCTCGCCGACCGAGGGGAACGCCCAGAGGCAATTGCTGAGGGGCGTGATGAGTACGCTCGCGACCTCCTGCTGGCGCTCGATGAGGATATCCGGCCGCCGTCAATCACGACGGACGGTGCACGGTCGATTCTCCAACGGCTTTCGGAGGCTGCAGAGATCGACATCGACCATCCGAAACACGATTACCTTGCTCCACACGGTGGCCGTCGTGGGATGGGCGAGGTGCTAGTCCGCGCGTTCGGGTATACCGTCGCGGCTCGATATCTCGACAACTCCGAAGAAATGGTCCGTGAACGGTATTCGCATATCGAAGCTGGCGAGTTAGGTGATGTCGCTACAGAAGCTCTCGAAGATGTCGATTCGGTAGACGGCTGAGCGAATCGGTCACGTTTCGATGAGGTGTCTAAACGCGGAAAGTGTATTTTCTCCTTCCTCGGTAAGATCTACGTCGGTTCTTCGACCCACTTCTTTGGTTTGAATGAACCCTTTCTCGGCCAGTGGTTCTAGTACGTGCGTTTCGAGTAATCGGTAGCGAGCTCGGTCTGAGTCTGCCTCGTGGTCCGTTATGAATGGCAGCCCTTCCGCGAGCGTTCCTGCTGGGATTGATTTACCGTTCCCCTGGCCGAAGTCGATTAGTTCCTTCTTCGTGACCGGGCCATTTCGGTAAATGTACTCCATCACGTAGATGAGCTGTGTCTCGGGGGCATCTATTGGGTACGCCGGCAGTTCCTTGATGTTCTTCACCCCGTGGGAAACCGGTTTGACCCGTTGAGCGTCTTTTTCACCATATCGTTCTGGCTCTACGTAGTACGGCACAGCGTCGGTTACCATACACGCGATCATCCCGCCGATTGCGGATATTTTACTCCCGGTTGCAATGTTCACGAACACGTCATCATCTGCGTGCTGTTGGATCTCTCGTGCCGTTACCCGGACAACCTCATACAGATCGAAAATGTTGCAGGATCGGATCTCTCGGTCAATCCCAGCCGCCTCGATATCCTCATACAGCTCCTCGACAAATGGCGGTCGTTCCCCTTCACCCCATTCGAGTAGGATTAATCGATCAGCTTCAATTGTTTCGCAGCCTCGACAACACGATCGCGCTCGAACCCGAGTGGCGCGATATGGACTCGTTCACTGGGGCGCATGTCTCGCTGTTGGGGATTCTGTGATTTATGCGTTTGGTGCGGATTGTGCGCTCAATGCTGCTACTGATGGTAGAGTCCGCGTGGTGCTTAAGGGGATGACGCTGTTAGGCGAAAGTGCATGCAACCAACTGATCTCGAGGAAGCAACTCAGCATGCCCAAGACCGCTACCGAGGACTGAACGCTCAGCTCGAGTCTCTCGACGAAGGGACGGCCGACGACCTCCGTGCCGCACTCGAAGCCGCAGAGGACGCTATCGACGAGTCTCAAGACACCGACGAGAATCAATCCCGCTACGACGCGCTCCATCGGGCGGCCGACTACATTCAGTCAGCACAAGACGACATCGACACCCTCCAGGACGCGGCTGGGTTCGATGTTAGCTACGCCGAGGAACTCGAAGCACTCGAAGAGGCCATCGAAGAAGTCGAGGACGGTCTTGACGAGGCGCTCGAGGATGTTGATGAAGGTGATGGTGATGAGGACGACGAAGAGACTGACGGCTACGAGGTGACCGTCAGTGGGGAAACGAAAGTACTCGATCAGCAGTACATCGAGCCGATCGAACTGCTGCGCACGTTCGAGTACGATCCCAACCAGTACGTCCTCTACCCTCCAGACGAGGACGATCGAGTCCCCAAAGACAGCGACATCAACCTCGCCGAAGAGAACGTCTTCGACGCGATCCCCGTTGACACTGCCTACGGGAGCACCCAGCTCGACGACGTGCTCGCAGCGGACATCGAAGTCCTTCGAGAAAACCACGAGGTCGATGTCGATACCGAGGCCGAGGCGCAGTTCGTCCACGTCACCGTTCGGGACTACCAGATCCCGTCGGATGCCTACAGTGCGGACACGACAGACGTGATGATCCGCGTCCACGAGAACTACCCCCAGAAGGCTCCGGACTGGGTCTACGTCGACGAGGATCTCCGGCTTGAAGGAGGCGGCGAGCTTTCGGAAATCTCGCGACGACCAAGTCCGGGGCTGGTTGGCTCTTTCCTGGCACATCAACAAACTGGACGGTATCGAGTGGGAACCCTACGAGACCGATCTCGAGTGGTATCTGGAGACCGTCGCGAACGGACGACTCCGACAGGGTGACTGACGCGACCCCTCCCGCTGGCGATCACCCCTCCGATAATACATCTATGCAGGGACATGAGACTGACGGCAGCCGAGAGCGGGCGACGGGGAGCAAGTCACGAGTATCTCACTGGCTTCGCTCTGTGCTAGAAGACCCTGATCACGAGTGGCCGGTCGCTGACCGGATACGGGTTCGGATCCGAGGCTCCGACTACCAGCGGCTACGCGAGCACCTCGTACGTCCAGAGCAGAACTGTCCGAAAGAACATGCCGCCTATCTCGTTGCCGGTACACAGGAGTACACTCATCGTGGGCAGCGGGTCTTCGAGTATCTCATTCGAGAGGTTCACCTGCTGGATCGGGATGAATATCTCGACCAGTCGACCGGAATCGTCCGATTCGATCACACAACGATCCGGTCGATGATGCGGGGGAGCGAGACTGACCACCGGTATCTCGACGATATGGCCCTCCTGATGTGCCATAGCCATCCCCGCTCGAGCCAGCCGTGTTACTCGGGCACCGACGACGAGAACGAGCCGGCCCATATGGCGTCGCTGACCGGTCGAACTGCTGGTCCGCACGGAAGCCTCATCTTTGGCCAAGGAGGTCTGACCGGCCGGGCGTGGCTCTCTGACGTCCCGACGATCAGGCATGAGCCAATTACGGCCGCCGCGTCGCCGATTGATGAACTCGTTGTTATTCACGACCGTGAACTAGAGCGGATTCGGACGACGGATTCACGACTCCCTCCGGTTTCAAACGGTGACGACGAGATGCGCGACCGGCAGGCGTTGCTCCACGGAGACGGCGGTAACAATCGGCTACGGGACGCTCACGTCGCCGTAGTCGGTGCTGGTGGACTCGGTGCCCCAATAGTCCAGACGCTCGCTCACCTCGGCGTTGGCGAAATCACGGTCGTTGATCCCGACGTCGTGGAAGAATCCAACCGCTCGCGAATCGTCGGCGCACGCCCGGCCGATGCTGGTGATCCCAAGCGGACGCCCGACGAGGATGGTGTCGTCCCAGCTGCGTGGGCCGAGGCCGTCGACGGATGTGGAACACCCAAGGCGGAGGTCTTGGGCCGCGTTGTCTCCGATATTGATCCGTCGATCTACTATCACGGCATCCACGAGGAAGTACAGGCTCCGAGAGCTCTAGAACAGGTCGTCGCTGCAGACGTGATTGTCACTGGCACCGATACCGCCACGTCACGTCGATTCGTGTCGGAGGCTGCCCAGCAGTACCTTCGGCCACTGTTCAACGCAGGCACGGATATCGATGTTGACGACGACGCTGGACTCCGAAGCATCGCGACCAGCTTTCAGGTGTCCGGCGCGAACCGGGCGTGTCTGGACTGCTTGGATGCGATTAACGAAGATCGGATTGATGCCGAAGGCGAAGACGAAGACAATCTCGAGTACGGGCTTGAACTCGTTGCCGGAGAGCAACCGTCGGTCATCACGATCAATCAGGAACCAGTACAACGGTTGACGTTCGCTCTGCACCGGTTCCTCACGGGACTCCTCGCCGACCGGCACGGATTCCGAACCGGCACGTACAGCGCAACTTCAGACCGCCTTGTGAGCGACGCAGAGGCTGCTCCCGACTGCCAGTTCTGTAATGGGGCGTTCACAGCTGCCGGCGATCGTGGCGTTCCAATAGCGAAGACAGGACTCTATCGGACAACGCCGTCGACTGTCGAGACGGGGAGTGTCGCAGAACTGGGTCTCGATGCTGTCGTCGAGAAAGAGCCAGCCGAGGACAAGGCTGAACCTGAAGGTGCTGACTCGTCCAAAGAGGATAGTCTACTCGCTCGTATCAAGAGTACGGTAGCCCGCTATATCCCACAGCTATGAACCGAACACCCGTTTCGTCGAGTAACCTGAGAAGTGTCGGCTACGACCAGAGTTCAAACACCCTCGAGATCGAATTCCACGGTGGCCGAGTCTATCAATACTACAACGTCCCTAAGAGAATCTATCAAGGACTGATGGCGGCATCCTCTCACGGAAAGTATCACCATCGCCGAATCAAAGACGGCTATCGATATTCTCGGATTCGGTAGTGGGCCGAGTCTCAATCGAGCTTTGACTGGATTCTTCCGTTGATGGGATGAGCGACTGGTGTTACCATTACGGCGGAATCCAGCTTGTGTGGTCGCGGAGAGTAGTCTCGGGAGTCTCCATCGTCGCCCCGCACTTGGGGCAGTAATCTTCGATCGCATCCTCATTGTAGAGATAGTGATCACACTCGGGAGGGCTGGCTTGGAAATACACGTCATCCCAGTCGAGATCAGGCTCTCGACCGTAGAGACAGAATGAACTGTGTCCTGATCGCCCTCGGTGGTTCGTCACTAACCGAACAGGACAGTACATACACTCGCGGAGTTCAATCAACGGCTGGTCGGAATGGTTCGTCCAGAGCGTTTCTCGCCGCCCCCATTCGTGAAACCCCTTCGGCCCGGCAGCGCTCTATCTCAGGTCGTGTCGCAAGCAGTTTCTCTACCTGTGCGGACTGGTACTGGCTTCCTGCCCACTTCCAGAACGGGTCTCGGTCGTACTCCCGGACAATCACGTTCTTGAGCGCTTTCAGAGGAAAGTCGGGGCCGTGCTCGTCGCTCGCGGTGTAGGTGTAACTGCCGTCGGGTTCGTTAAGCCGGCGTAGCTCGCAACCCTGGGCAGTACAGATATCGTACGTAATCAGGTCATCCTGTCCGCGGGGATGGGCATAGGGCGGCACACGCTCCCACGCGTGTTCGCCGTCGTAGAGCAGCACTTGGCAGTTCGTAAATCGGCTCGCTTTGCTCGTTCGTTGGGCGTATCCAGAACCGTCATCTTGCTCAAATTCGGCACCGATTGTGTCGTAGTTGAACGTATCGAGAAGGACTGTTGCCGCGCGTATCCAGACGACCGAGTACTCTGCGGCCAAGTAGTCATGCGTCACCTGATGGACGTCCTTGTCCTCGTGACTGTGCTGTACCTCAACGGCGAGACCTTCCCCGAAATAAGGGTTCCAATCATCAAAGGTCGCGAGTGCGTCGGCCCGGCGTTCGGTCACAGGTGTCGGCACCTCGGACACGTCGACGTCCACCTCCGTCTCAATGCGGGCGTTTTCTCCGAATTGCTGGTGCAGAGCGACCTCAACACGGGCGACTGCGCGTTCGTGGGTCTCCGACTCGCCACCATTCGAGCAACGCTGGCTGGCGTCATCTGATACGTGGTAGAAATGTCGAGACTTGCCCGGCGCCGATCGTGGGTACATCGTCCCGCCGCATACCGGACAGGTGACGGCTTCTCCATCGTCGATAATGGCGGGGACGACCGGACGACCGTCACGACGACCGCGGAAGGGCATACCGGCAAAGAACATCTCGGTAAGCAAATAATCTCTCCCAGTCGTAGGTCAGTGCAAGACGGAATTGGTTAGAGCGGGTCCTCGAGTCCGCAGGAGATACACCGCATGCAGCCGTCTTCACGTTCCCAAATGTGGTCACAGTACTGGGGGTCCGTGGTCGTCATCTCAGAGAAGTCCTCGAACGGATCATTTGAGATGGTCTCCTCTCCGTTGTGCTCTTTGAGACGGGCCCCACACCGGCACCGATAGCGGTTCTCTCCTCGCGGCTCCCAGACGTGTTGATGGTCTTCTTTCTTCTTCTCCTTTTCTCGCTGTTCAAACGCTGCTTGAGCAGCTCTGTCAGAAAGATCGGAGTTTGTCTTGATGGTCGACTCATCGTAGATATACTCCTCTACCGTAGTGTCTTTCCAGCGCTCAAGCCGACAGTGTTTACAGAAATCCCGGTCGTGGAGGTCACTCCCTCCGTATTTCCAGGTATGGTCACAGTCCGGATTTGGGTCGGAGAAAGTTAGGGAGTCACCGTTCACGAACCGCTCCAGATACTCCTCAGGAGGATCTACCTCTGGAGGGTCTGCCCACGAAGCTGCGAAGGCGGCCTCAGCCCGTTTGTCGAATGCGACGACCATCTCCTCAATACGGAATCGGTCGTTCGTAAAATCGTCAGGGCTGGCCCAGTAGACGCTATATCCGGCCGAGAGATAGTCGTGCGTGACCGCGTACAGGTCTTTGTCTTCGTTTGCGTATTGTACCTCAACGATCAATCCACGCCCAAGGTAGTCGTTTGTGTCATCAGCGGGAAATTCGACGAGGGCATCTGCTCGGCGAGAATCAGTGAGCGTCGGCGTATTGGGGACATCGACGGTGACCTCGGGTCCACAACGGACATATTGGTCAAACCGCTGCCGCAACGCTGATACTGCGAGTGATTTCATCTTTCGATGCGGATCCGACTCTCCTCCGGAGCAATTGGCCGTCGAATCCCCTGAGCCCGCAGTAACGTGATAGAAATGGCGGGCGCGGCCATCATCAAATGGGCCCCGTGGTCGCATCGTTCCGCCACAGGCTGGACACACGACGTCAGTACCGTCCTCTACCTCTTCAGGAAGAACTGTTCCTCCCTCCTCGCCTGTAGAAGACTGTGCGATAAATGGCATCTAGGTCGACGGAGCGACTTCTTCTGTAGACTCGATATATTCGTCTTCCCACTCTCGACGTGCCTCAATTTCGCGGGAGCCTCGTTGCGTTAGCGAGTACAGATTGGTTCGCTTGTCGAGTTCGCCTTTCTT
Source organism: Haloarcula regularis (assembly GCF_029338315.1). Classification (GTDB taxonomy): domain Archaea; phylum Halobacteriota; class Halobacteria; order Halobacteriales; family Haloarculaceae; genus Haloarcula; species Haloarcula regularis. The sequence goes on along the minus strand of NZ_CP119795.1, from coordinate 81,807 downwards.
GAGGAGCCCTTTCTCGACGAGGTCGTCGAGATTCGGATAGAGCCGGCCGTGGTTGATCTCCTGTTCGTAGTAGTCGTCGAGTTCGTCCTTTACTGCGAGCCCGTGTGGTTCCTCGAGCTCGGCGATCACGTACAAGATGTCCCGCTGGAACCCAGTTAGATCGTGCATCCGTCCGTTCCCTATTTTTGAGGGGTGGCATATGTTCTCTCTGGTGCTCAAAGGCCATTATTCGATACAACGAGGTGAGAACCCGGCGTGGGAACTTCGAACCTTTATATGGTGGACAAGAGAAATCCGCGATGGAATGTCTGACCTCATCGTCAAAGCAGCCGTGAAGGACGCACTTTCGGACCACAACGTCTCGGCAGATTTCTACGACGCCCTCAATGAAGAGGTCGCCGAACTGCTCGACGACGCCGCAGAGCGTGCCGAGGCCAACGACCGGAAGACGGTCCAACCCCGCGATCTGTAGGCCTGCGTAACGCAGCCCACCCCGGCACTCGAACGTAGCTTTTTGAGGTTCCTGTTCAGAAGTTAGGAAACGGAGATGGCGGACGCACCGGATACCGAACGGCAGGCGGTCGAACCCGATGCGAGAGAGGTCCTTAGCGTGTCCCAGCTAAACGACCGGATCGTGTCGGTCGTCCAGGACACGCCTGCCCTCAACGGCGTCCGCTGTATCAGCGAAGTCACTGCTCGACATCAAAACAGTGCGGCCCTCTACTTCACGCTGACCGACGGCGACGCCGAGCTTCCCTGTATGCTCTGGGCGAACCGCTATCGGAAGATGGATGTTGACCTCGAGGACGGAACCGAAGTTATCCTCGAAGGCGATATCGACTACTGGACTGAGTGTCGATATACAGAATTATTGACACGTAGATATATAAATACCGTCCTTGCTGGTGGCTCGCCAAATCCGAGTCTTCAGCGCTGTGAACGCTGTTCAGTTCTTCACCATCCTTATTTGTGTGCTATGTCTCTGCATGGATATGTCTGCTACAGGTACCGACATCGATATCCTCTTTCGTCGTGTTCAGGATATCGCTGATATCGGTGTCTGGGAGTATGATCCACAGTCCGAATCCCTCAGCTGGTCTGTTGGTGTCCATCAGATACACAACGTTGACGAGGGGTACGAGCCGACCTTGGAGGAGGCAATCGATTTCTATCACCCGGACGACCGCGACGTGATCAAAGACGTTGTGAATCGAGCGGTTGAACAGGGAGAACCGTACGATCGTGAACTACGTATTGTTCGCCCTGACGGCACCGTTCGAGACATCCGTGCTCAGGGCGAAGTCAATACCGACGAAAACGGGGAAACCACGCTTGTTCGGGGCGTGCTGCATGATATTACTGAGCGCAAACAGCGGGAGCGAGAACTCCGACAATTCAGAGAAGCCGTTGAGCACGCCGCTCACGCCATCTATATTACCGATACCGACGGGACAATTGAATACGTAAATCCAGCATTTGAGGAGATCACGGGTTACACTGCCGAGGAGGCAGAAGGTGAAACCCCCGCTATTCTCAGTTCAGGAACGTACGACGAGTCCTTCTATGCAGACCTTTGGGAGACCGTTCTTGCAGGAGACGATTGGGAACACGAAATGATCGATGAACGGAATGACGGCCAGAAGGTCATTCTTGACCAAACGATTGCACCAATCCAAACTGAGGATGGTGATGTAGAGGGATTCGTCGCGATCAATCGGGACATCACCGAGCGGAAAGAGCAGGAAGAGCAGCTCCAGATCTATGAGTACGCCTGTAATTCAGCTCTCAGTGGGATTGCAATTGCAGGTCTGGACGGCGAGTTACGGTCGGTGAATCCTGCATTCTGTGAGATGTGGGGTTTTGCTGATACCGAAAACGTGTGTGGGAGACCAGTCACCGAGTTCTGGAGTGAGCCAGAAGCCGCCGCAGAGGTTGTCGCCACGATCCAAGAAACCGGAAGCTGGGAAGGAGAACTCCAGGCCGTCCGACAAGACGGAACGACGTTTACCGCTTACTGTTCGGCCAGCTATGTGGAAAATGATGCCGACGAACCAATCGCCTTGATGTCCTCGTTCGTCGATATTACCGAGCGTAAGAAACAAGAACGGAAATTGAGACAGGCCAATGAAGAACTCGAGATGTTGAATCACGTTGTTCGTCACGATATTCGCAACGACATGGCGGTGATTCTCGGCTGGGCCGAATTACTCGAAGAGCACGTTGACGATGCCGGGTCAGATCATCTTGAGAAGATTCTCACAAGTGGTGAGCACATTGTCGAACTCACTGAAATCGCTCGTGATTATGTCGAGACAGTAACGAGCGAGGAAACTGTTGAAATCAGGCCCACACCATTACGGTCAGTTCTGGACACAGAACTCACTCTCCGGCAAGAGTCTTATCCAGATGCAGACATTAACACGGTCGGATTGATTCCGGATGTCGAAGTGCAGGCCAACGAGATGCTGTCATCTGTGTTCCGAAACCTGTTGAATAACGCTGTACAGCACAACGACAAAGACAGGCCTGTCGTCGAGGTAATGGCTGAAGAAGACGCCGACAACGTAGAAATTAGAATCAGGGACAACGGTCCGGGTGTCCCTGAGAGTCGGCAAGAGACAATTTTCGGGAAAGGGGAGCAAAGCCTCGAGAGTAGTGGGACAGGGATCGGGCTCTACCTCGTTCAGATGATCGTAGAACAATATGGAGGGGATGTCGCGGTACGGAATAACGATCCAGAAGGAGCAGTGTTCACTCTGAGACTCCCCAAAGCGAATTGATTCATTTGCCCTCGCAAGTCAGGCCATGGTATCTTTCAATATCATTTTCTCCGTCAGCTCAACATCTCGAACGCCGGTTGTAGCATCTTGAGAGTATTTAGCGGGTGTAAGATGTGACTCGAAATATTGATAAATCTACTATTGGCACGCATGGGTTTGGCTGTCACCGGCACCAAGTTCGGTGCCCTCTTTCACGGAGAAGAAGGGGATACCTCAAACGTGCTCCTTCTTGTGCCTTCATTATCTGCTGCTGGAGATGATGCCTGTATGAATCTGCTCACACTCACCGACATTTCTAACGAGAACGTCCTTTCAGTCACCTTTACGCAGCCAGCACAGGACCGTCTTGAACTCTGGCAGACCCACGTTGGCGATGGTCTTCCGGCACAGGCTGGGATCGTTACAGTGGGGGAACAAACTGAGTCAACCGGTACTCAACAAACAGCTACACTACAGCCGCCAGGATCTGTTTCGATCGACGTTATTTCTGACCCTACCGATCTGACCGGCCTTGGGATTACACTAACAAATTACCTTTAGGTGTGGGCCAAAAATCAAAACCAGACTGTCATCTGTTTCCATTCGTTGACAGCGCTTATTCAGTATGCAGACCTGCAGCGCGTCTTTCGGTTTCTACACGTTCTGACGGCACGGATTGATTTGATCGACGCTGTCGCACACTTCCATATGGATCCAGGGGCACACGACGCTCAAACACGGAATACGCTGGTACAGCTCTTTGACGCAGTCATCAATATCGGCGAGGATGGCGAACAGACAATCAAGCAGTAATCGGCTGCACCACAAAATTCTGGTAAGGTTATTTATGGTGTGCCTTTGAAGATCCTGTTCGGAATATAGAAGAGGTGAATGGCGGATTCATCGGACACTGAACGGCGGGCGGCCGATCAACACGCTACTAGTGTTCTCAGTGTTACAGAGCTAAATGAGCGGATAACATCGGTTGTTAAGGACACCCCCGCACTCCACGGTGTCCGCTGTATCGGAGAAGTCACTGACCTCCACCAGAACAGTACGGCGCTCTACTTCACGCTCACCGACGGCGACGCCGAACTCCCTTGTATGATCTGGGCGAACCGTTACCGGGAGATGGACGCCGACCTTGAGGACGGGACCGAAGTCATCCTCGAGGGCGATATCGACTACTGGGTCGAAGGTGGGAAAATCGACCTCAAACCGTGGGAGGTGATCGTCGTCGGCGACGGCGACCAAGCGGCTGCCGTTGAGCGACTGCGAAGCGAACTCGAAGAGCGTGGCTGGTTCGACGACGAGCAGAAACAGCGCCCGCCGGCGTTTCCAGAGCGGGTTGGGGTCGTAACCTCCCTCCGTGGCGATGCCCGGTACGACATCCAGAACGCGATCCACGGACAAGACCCCACCGTCGACATCCTGGTGAAGGACGCGACCGTCCAAGGGTCGGAGGCGCCGACGTCCATCGCGAACGGCATCCACCATCTCGACCGCTCGGAGGACGTCGACGCCATCATCGTCGGTCGGGGCGGTGGGAGCGATTCGAACCTCCAAGCCTTCAACACCGAGCGGGTTGCGGAGGCGATTTTCACCGCGAATACCCCGGTGGTCACCGCGATTGGACACACCGATGACCGGCTCATCGCGGATCAGGTGGCGGACGTCGCGACGATCACGCCGACCGCCGCCGGAGAGTATATCGTGAATTCCCGCCAAGAGTTCCTTGCGAGTGAGATCGAGCCGCTGGAGCAACAGCTCGACGCCGCGTACGAGACCTTCCAGCAGGACCACGAACACGAACAGGAGCTCGCCGAAGCAGTCGATGAAGCGACCGCACCCGAGGGCCTCCCACCGATTTACTACAAGGTCGCCATCGTAGTGCTGCTGTTGCTGTTGTTGGTCATCACCGGACTTTGGCTGGGGGTGATCTAACCGTGGCAAACGACTCCGAAATCCACGATCGACTGAGTCGCGTCGAGGAGATCATTGAACAGCTCGACGCGGACGAATGCGACCTCGATGAAGGTACAGCCCTCCACGAGGAAGGGGAGGAACTCTTGGCCGAAGTGCGAGAGATCCTCGACGAGGGGAGCGGCGAAGTTGTGGAGCTCGAGTAAGCGATCTGATTCTCAGCTTTAACCAACAGACTCCCCACCGCACTCGGCAGGTGTTGGTTAAGCCTTTTCTACGAGACCAACAAGTAATTTGGTTATAATTTACCCAACAAATTTGCAGTTATTGCTGGCCAGAAAGCATTTAGGTATCATCCAACTACCGCGCCAATATGTACCGTGACTCAACCGGTGCATACCCATACCCGCATGTATGATTACGAGGTCAGTCACCATCGAGGACATCGATGACCTGTACCTGATGTGGAACGACCACATCAACGCTTCCGCCCTCTATCGCCGCGCCCTCCGCGAGGAAATGGAAGTCCGCGGTGTTGACCCCGATGAACTCCGCGACCTCCTCGAACGGGCCCGCGAGCAGGGCTACACTCTCGACGAGATCGCAGAAGACACCAACCGGTTCGACGACCTCCAGTCGCTCGTCGAAGAGCAACAGAACCAGCCACCAGCTGGAGACGCCACAGATGATTGACTCGCTATGTCACAGGATCAGACTCCCTCCGACCCTGAGCCTAGCGTCGAAAACCAGTCACCGCTGACCGGGAAGATCCCTCGACAGGCAGCGCTCACTGTCGTCCTCCTGAGCCTGTTCGCTGTCCAGCCGGTTGCCGCGCAGAGTAACGCTGTCTGTAGCGCAGACAACCTCCCGAGCATGATTGAAGGGTTCTTCCAGCTGACCACCGCGCTGGGGATCGTCGGCCTCGCCATCGTCTGGCAGGCTGACTCCCTCATCGAGATGTTTACCCTCAATCCCGAGCAGAAGAAGGGGCTGAAGCGCCACAAACGGTCGGCGATGAAGTCCGCGGTCGTCCTCGTCGTGCTCGGCCCACTGTACACCGTCGCCGGGTCGATGATGGGCCTCCCGCTGGCGCAGTGCGTCGACCTCGTCCCCTGGTAACCACTCCGCAGTCCCCGTTGCGAGCCCTATGAACCATCGAGAGCTCTCCGTGCTCATGGCCGGTTTGCTCGCGACGAGCCTAGTCACGGGTATCGTCGCCGCTGACCCGCCGCGACCAGGTACGGAAGGGAACGGGCTCACGGAAAACGAGTCGGCAACGCTGTGGTCACGTGATGCGGACAACTACATCACTCAAGAGGAGTACCGCCAGCGCTACGGCGAGAACCGCTCCGCTGTCCATCAGGTCGCCAACGGAACGGACGTTACGTTCAAACGACCGCCGGCGACTGCGGCGACGTGGACGCGGAACGACTTTGAGGACCTCGACGCCGGCGGCCCAGATACGTCCGTACATCCACCGCACGCGGACCTCGAGGAGGGCGTCTTCATCGAAGATGCTCACGCGACGATCTTCGCGGTCCAGCCCTCTACTCGTGGCCACCTCGAGTCCGGTGAAACCCCACTCTACATCGCGCCGAGTGGGACGATGCGCGGGTTCGTTGATTACCGCGTTCGCGTCCCCAACGGGAGTTCCTCCGGCAACACGACTATCTCGTGGTCGCTCACGGAACACGAGATCGAAGAAGTCCGGTTGAAGAAGGACGGCGAGACCATCGCCGAGCGTGACGGAGCCCATACGCCTGCCCTCGACTACCAGATCGAGGACGACTGGAGTGCGAATCTCACGCTGGAAGCGGAGATTAGCGTCCGGCTGAAGAAGACCGTCAGGACCGACCTGGGTGACCGGACGGACGTCGACGTCACCTATCGGACGGAATCACGCAACGTCTCCGATTCGATCGCCGTCGAGATCTACGACCTCTCGGCGTACCCCTACTACGCCGAGTATCCGAACGGCGATGCCGGCGTAGCCATCTTCCAGTCGCGGCCGTGGCAGGGGTACACGCTCACGGAGGACGGTGAGGCACGGGTCCGTGGCATCTGGCGGTTCTACACCGCTCGGAACACCAACTGGGACACACTCGTTCGGTCGAACCGGACTACTAGTGCGACCGTTCAGTCGGACGCGATTCCGGTGTACGTCCACGCCTATCCCTCGCGGATCGGGCCGCGTGCCGAGCCGGTTCGAGACGGACCGGAGCTCATCGAGACCTGGGGGACTGACCGCCCGTCTCCGGTCGGCACCATCGGTGAGAACATCAATATCGACATCGTCAACCAGTCGTACACGACGACGTACGGCGTCGCCGTTCGAGCCGAGAACGTCGACCGAGAGGCGCTACACGTTGCGGGCATCGTCCGGGGCGTGAATGCGTCAATCGTCGATCCGGATGCAGGGTCCGAGCGACAGCTCCGCCGCAGTAATCTCACTGTCGAGGTCATCCAACAGAATCAGTCGCAAGCCACGCTCAGGGTCGAACTGCGGGACAATCAAACTGGTGCGCCGATTGCGCTCGACGATAGCCGTCAGTATCCAATCGGCGGCACCACCCGAAACGGGTACATCACGGTCGCGGATCAGCGCGTCGAGACCAACGCCTCGGGAGTGGCCATCGTGACCATCGACGAACCGGGCATCTACACGGCTCGGTACCATCCGGGCTCGTGGCTCGGTCACGACCCGGCGTACGTGAGCGATACCGCGACGGCCCGCTGGCACCCACTAGGGACGATCGACGGCTGGTTTGCGCTGGTGTTCGAGGTCTGCTGGCAGCTCCTGCCGTTCTTCGTGATGTTCTACGCTGGCAAGCGCCTCCTGCGGATGCTCGGCCCAGAAGACATCTTCGGACAGAAACCATGACTCAGGACAATCCCCACCTTAGTAGACGGACCGCCCTCCGAACAGTCACCGGCGCCGCTCTCGTGAGCATGGCCGGCTGTCTGGATGGCAACGGAAGCACCGGTCCTAACGGTAGTTCAAGTCCAGAAAATGAATCTGGTGTGTTCCAGCAGGTAACTGTTGAAGGAACAGAACTCATAGTCCAGTTCGATTCGGATTCGGAGTTCGACCAGATCAACCTCATCCAACCGGACGGCGAACTGTTCGGACAGCGGGAGGTCGCTGCAGGTTCCCAACAAGTCTCATTTGATCTCGGCACAACGTACGCTCCTGGCGAGTACGAAATAGTAGCCCTCAGCGGTGAGGAAACAGTTGGTGAAAGTTCGCTTTCTGTCAAGCCAAACCTCGGGATCGTCGAGATGGGCATCGGTAGAAACCAGCCTGAAGAGATGTGGGATGGATCAGAAAGCGAAACCGAAGAGGAGGCCTTCGTCACCCTCGAAAACCAGGGAACTGGCCCCGATGCAGTTACAAAATTGCTCTTCATCGGTGATGTCCCCTATCCGTCCGACGATGAGGGGACGAACTATGTCGATGATGAAGACGTAAGCGGGATTTACGACCCGGAATCCGACTCCGAGGTCGAGCAGGTCATTATCGCGCCCGAAGAACAAATTACGCTCTATAGTTCACGCTCGCCGTTCGCCTTCGTTCCTGGGGCAGGCACGTCCTGTTCGGAGGAATCGAAGACCGGTGAGTTTGAACTAATACTCGAGACGCGAGTTGGCGGGGACCGAGTCACCAAAACGTACCGTATCCAATATTCAGCGTCCCAAGAACCCGATAACTGCGAAATTTCCATCAGTGAGGCTTAACCATGGTTGATCTAATCGACGTCGTCCTTGAGGGATTCAAAGAGGTCGTCGATTGGATTGTCGGCCTCTTCATGGATGGCCTGCGTTCCGGCTATGAGACCCTCACCGAGGAGATGTTCGGGACACCAACGCCGGAGACAGATGGGGCATTCGTCTTCGGAGAGCCCAGCAATGCTCCTTGGCCGTCAATTCAGGACGCGCTTGTCGGTGGAGAGATCATGTTGATCTCGCTGCTTCTCCTCGTGATGTGCGTTCAGGGGCGTCACACGATCCGTATATTCAATATTGGAAGTGCATACGAGGCCAGGCGCACCAAGAAAACAGCTTGGGTCGGCGCGTTTCTGATTATCAGCTGGTACTGGGTCAGTATTCTTGGACTCTACATAGTGGACGGGTTCACTATCGCCCTGATGCCGAGTCTGGGTTCTCTGGGCGATGCGATGCTCAACTTGCTCGAAGTTTCAATCACAAACCCTGGGCTTTCACTCGTATTCGCACTGATTGGAGGGCTCTCAATGTGGGCTTTGGAGGCACTCTACTACATTCGCGAAGTCTTGCTCTACGTCTACGTGTATGGTATGCCGATTGCGTTCGCGCTGGCCTACGGAAACGTCCCCGTGCTCTCGGATATCGCGATGGGGTTCAGTAAGAAATTCGTCCCGTTAGCGGTCCTACCTCTGCCTGCAGCGGTGGTGTTCAAAGGATACGACTTGCTGTACTCTCAGAACGCCATCGCTCCGAGTAGTCCGTTTTTGCGGTATCTAGTCGCGGCATCGCTCCCGCTGATCGCACTCTACCTAACCTGGAAGACGTTCAAATACGCGACCCCACTCACGGCGAAGGTTCTCGGTGGTGCGACGAAAGGAGCGGCCCTCATCGGCGGTGTCGCCGCTGGAGCCTACATCGGCGGCGCCGGCATCGCCACGACCGCGGCCCGGTGGGGACCGAAGGCCGCAGCGGGACACGCTGTAGCGCAGAAAGCAGCAGCCCGGGGCGCGAATAGCGACGAAGACAGCGGGACGCCGTCCTACCGGCGGACCGAGAACGACCCTGGAGGTTACTAACAATCCATGTCCATCGACGAAGACGCAGCCGCACGGCGTATCATGGACCAGTTCGGTGAGGAGAGCCGCATCCCCTACCTCAACATCGAGGAAGGCGACGTCGGCGTCCTGATCGCCTTCCCGATCGTCGGCCTGTTCATCGCTGGCCTCACCGGCATCGAATCACTCGCCCTCCCGTTTGTCGCAGGTGGGTTCGGGTTCGGCGTCGCGATCGTCTACGTCTCGCCCGACCACCTCAACGCGTGGACGTGGACGAAAGACGTCTATCGCTACGTCAAGCGCCCCCAGATCACGTTCAGCGCCCCGGAGGAAGCCGACAGTAGTACCAATGAGACAGAGCGCAACGAGGGCGGGCTCGCGAACTACACGCCATTCAAGCCCGACGAGCGGACGCAGGACCTCACGAATATCGAGCGGGCGTGGCCGGGCGCTGGCGCGATCCAGCGCGCGGACGGCACGATGGAGGCGTTCATCGAGATCGACCCCGGCAACATGGACTTCGCGATGTCCGACAACTGGGCACAGCTCCAGGACGCCGGCGAAGAGTTCGCCAACAAGGAACTGGATTCGAAACTCAAACTTCACGCCACGACCCGTTCGTTCCCGGTCGAACAGATCACCGAGAACATCGAAGACCGCCTGAACGACGAGGACGTCAAAGAAAATCCGATCTTCCGGGAACTCCTCGAGGAGTATCGGGAGACGCGGCCGAAGGAGATGCGAGAACGGGGCATCCAGCAGGTGCGGTACTACATCGGCGTCGAGGTCACCCCGCTGGAGGTCTACGACCGCTACCGTGACGAGGGGACGCCGGCTGAGAAGCTGACGCAGTTCCCCGTCATCGGGTTCCTGTTCAACCCGTTCGTGACCCGCCGCGAGGATCTCACCGACGTCGAGCGCCGCGCACAGATGTTCGAGAAGCTGGATAGCCGGGTCAACGATGTGCGGTCGGAGTTCATCCAGCAGGCCTCCGGGTGGTCCGCACGCCGGCTCAGCACGGTCGAACTCTTCGTGTTGAATATGGACTTCTGGAACGGCCGCGAACACGAGTACGACGACGCAGAGAGCGTCGTTCGCGAACAATCCATCATCGGCCACTCGCGCCGGGAGGATGACCACGATGCGTAACCTCGTCCTCCAGACGGGCAGCGGAGCCGTCGGCCAGCTCACAGAGTGGCTCACGAATCCGACCTCAGCTGAAGGGGCGGCCCTCTACATCCTGCTCGCGGTACTGGTCGGTATCGGCGGGAAACTCCTCTGGGACTGGTACACCGACGACGACGAGGAAGAGGTCGAGTTCTCGGACCTGCTCGACGAGGAGACCATCGAACAGGGCGCGGCCGAACGCCAGCTCCTCGACGACATCGCTGAGTCACACAAGACGGTGACGGCGCCAGCGGCAATCGAGTGGGAAACGCGCGCGGCACGGGTCGGCGAGCAGTGGACGACGACGCTGTACATCGCTGACTACCCCGACTACCCCAACGACGGCTACCTCTCCGAGCTCTTCGAGATGACGGACGTGCAGTTCGATTTGACGGCCCACATCACGCCGAAGAACCAGGAGCGGGCGCGGAACGAACTGCAGGATATCGCTGACGACCTTCAGGTCGACGCTGACCTCGAACAGAGCGTGCGGAGTGCCTACCTGCAGGAGCGCGCCAACGAGGCCGCAGCGACGTACAAGGCCGTCGAGAACGGCGCGAATGTCTTCGACCAGGGGATGTTCATCACGGTCCGGGCCGACGAGAAGGAGGACCTCCGCGACGCCGTCCAGAAGGTCAAGAGCGCGCTCCGCGACGACCCGGCGAACCTCACGCCGAAGACGGCGATCTGCCGGCAGGATCTCGCCCTTCAGTCCGCCGCACCCATCGGTGACAACGAGTTCGGGCGGACGTCGATTGCGCTCGGCGGCGCCGTCGGCGCGCTGCTGTCCTCGCCGCACAACGCGACGATCCTCGAGGAGGGCGGCGTCGAGTTCGGGATTCACAAAGACAACCAGAGCCCGGTCGTCATCGACCCGTTCGCGCGGGACAACGGGTACGCGATGTTCACCGTCGGCGACACCGGCTCCGGGAAGTCGTTCAGTTCGAAACAGAACTTCATCCGGTCGATCGAGCAGAGCAAGGACCGTATCGGCATCATCCTCGAGCCGTTGAACAACTGGGCCGGCGTCGCCGAAGCCCTCGACGCCAAACGCATCACGGTCGGCGGGACGCTTGGCCTCAATCCCCTGGAGATTCGAGAGACGCCCGAGCACGTCCAGCGGGCGATGGGCGAGGACGCAAGCCCGTTCAACGAGAAGCTCGACGACGCGATGAGCTTCCTGACGAACTTCTTCGCGCTCCGCGGCATCTCGCTGGGCGACCGCCGGACGACGCTGGAACTCGGGCTCAAGCGGGCGTACAAGCGCAACGGGATCACCGACGACATCTCCACGCACGACAACCCGAACCCGACCATCCGGGACATGATGGACGTCTTCGAGGACATGGTCGATGAGCCCGAGGAGTTCGTTGTCCGGTCCGACGAGGAGGCGGGGAAGATCAAGGAGGACGCGACGTGGCTCCTCGACCAGCTCCGCCCCTTCGAGGACGACGGTCGGCACGCCAACCTCGGCCAAGCATCGGACTTCGACATCCGCGACGAGAAGGTCATCTACCTCGACCTCGCCCAGCAGGAAGGCAGCGTTGACAGCAGCACGGCGCTGACGATGCAGTTGCTCATCTCCCTGGTGTACGAGCGGGCGAAAGTCTCGGAGAAGGAAGTCGTGTTCTACATCGACGAGGCGCGCTACATTATGCAGGACGCCGCGAGCCTGGCGTTCCTCGAGACGGTGTTTCGTCATCACCGGCATCACGACCTCTCGATTCGGCTGGTCACGCAGACCGTCGACGAGTTCTTCGAGCACGCCGAATCCGAGGCGATCCTGGATCAGTGTGCGGTCAAGCAGTTCCACCGCCTTGACGGGATGGACGAGGAGTGGGCCGACGAGTTCGGATTGAACTACGCGCAGATGCGGTTCGTTCAGGACGCTGTCCCCGGCAACGAGGACGCCGGCTTCTCCGAGGCGCTGGTGGGCGTCGACGGCGAGTGGCGCGGCATCCAGGTCAAAGCGATGCCCAAGGAGAAGCAGGTCATCGACTTCGACCCGACTTCCCAAGTTCGGTCCTCGCTACCCGGCGCTGGCGATGAGGCCGTCGAGACCGAGATGCAGGAGTTCCAGGAAGAGCTCGAGCATCGAGCAACGAACGGAACGGACGAAACGAGCGAACTGAACGAGGAATCAGACGCCGTCGAAGCTGAGCCAGACGGCGGGTCAACGGAGGAGACCAACGATGGCTGAGTACCTGCGCGTCACACCGACATCCGAGCGACTTGACCCGGAGAGCATCTCCCGCGTCCTCGACAGTCTCCACAAGCTGACCACGCCCGGCTCGTCGGGCCTCGGGGCGAAGCTGAACCCGCTCCACAGTGAGACACCACCCCGATTCGAGTTCCTCGCGATCAGTGATGGCCCGGACGACCCGGTAGAGTTCTTCTACGGGGCCGATGCGCACCTCGATACGCTCGAGAAGCGCCTCCGTTCCATCTATCCAGCCACGTTCGACATCGAGCGCGTCGACGTCGACGTCGCTGCCCGGCTCATTCAGCCAGTCGAGTTCACACCGGAGGAATTCGCCGAATACTACGAGGCCGGGCGGCTGCAGTACGAGTTTGGCCCGGCAGAACAGTACGGCATCGTCGACGAGGAATCAGTGGACTCCGAGTCAGCCGAAGCAGACCCCGTTGTCGACGGCGGTACGGCATCCACGAGCGTCCCCGATCATCACGTGACTGTCGGGGACTCAGCCCTGGAACTAGCGCCGCCCGATGCACTTCCAGACGACGAGGAAGAGCGACGGGCCATCGAGAAGCCGACGATGACACCGGCGGGAACGATTCTGGCTCGCCCGGCCCAAGACGCTGTCTCGCCGCTCGGGGTTCGGTGGTGTGGCGCCGCGTCGCGGAAGCAGGACTGGATGACCTCGCTGACACCGTTCACGGCAGAGGAAACGAACGGCGATCTCTCGTCCGTCGACGAACCGGGCGCAGCGCTGGCGTCGCTGATCGACCACTTGATGGAGGCGACAGCGCCGACCGCGTTCCAAGTCGTCTTCCAACGGCGTGCTAGCTGGCAGTCCGACGCGGAGGTGCGGAAAGAGGACCTCGTCGACGGCCGAGATACGTTCTTCCAGGAGGTCGTCGGGTCGTTGCTCGAGGTCGAGGAGCAGCGGAGCGACCAGGACGACCGACAGCTCAGCGAGGCCGTCCAGAAGCGGATCGAGTACATCGACGCGAAGAACGCCAAACGGTCGTTCACGGTCAACATCCGAGCCGTCGGCGTCCCCACCGACGACACCCGCGACGACCTCGATGGCCGGATGGACTCGCTCCTCCCCGTGTTCGACCCGCTCGATGGACCGTTCTACGAGGTCGAGGGACAACGCCTCCGGGACAGCGGCTTCCGTGAGAAGACGAAGGAGAAGAAGGCACGGGCCGCTCTCCAGCGCCTCCTCAATCGCGAGTTGACGACGGGCCGGGGGAAGACACGCCCCGAGCTGGTCCTCTGTGGGACGGAGCTCGCGAACTTCGTCCTCGTCCCCTCCTCCGAACAGCTGACCGTCGAAGGGACGCGGGGAACCAGAGCCGAACAGCAGAGTCGGAACCCGCTCCCGTGGCCGAATCCGGATCTGATCCAGCAGTTCCAAGACGGGATGGCCATCGGCTACGCGCTCGACGAGAACGGCGAGCCGCGGCCGGATCCCATCCGGATCCCGCCGGACCTGTTGCCGACGCATTACGGGCGGTTCGCGTCGACTGGTGGCGGGAAGTCGAAGGCCATCATCAACGACGCGCTCTCGCTCCGTGAGACGACTGGTGGCCCCGTCGTCCTCGTCGACCCGAAGGGCGACGGGATGTGTGAGAACTACCTGCGCTGCCACTACGAGCGGTTCAGTGGCCTCGACGACGTCTACCACTTCCGCGTCCCGGAGACAATCCCCGCGTTCTCCTTCTTCGACATCCGGCCTGCGCTCGAGGCGGGTCGCAACCGAGAGGACGCGATTCAGGACAAGGTCGACCACTTCCACGACATCCTCCGGATGATTATGGGCCGCGAGCAGTACGGGCAGGCGTTCGTCGCGAACGAGATCCTCAGCTACCTGATTAAGGCGCTGTTCGACGAGGAGTACGGGAGCGACGTGTTCGGCTTGGACGACCTCTTCGCCGCCGCGCTCCGGATGCAGCGCGACCAGACGATTCCCCCGGTCTCAGCGGATAACCAGAACATCGAGGAATCGCTGACGCGCCACTTCGCGAAGGACAACCACCAGTTCCAGGTGTCGATGGACGCCGTCGGGAACCGCCTCGACAAGCTCAAAGAGGACGCGCATCTCCGGCGGATCTTCAGCCACGTCCCCGAGCAGAATGACGCCGGCGAGTACGTCGACAACCGGTTCGACTTCCGCGAGTTCCTCGATGAAGACGCCACGATCATCTTCGACCTCGGCGACCTGCGGCCGGAGGCCCAGCGAGCGATCACCCTACTACTGTTGAGCAATCTCTGGGACGCCGTCCAGGTGCGCCGGCGCGACGGTCAGACCGACTACGAGAAGCTCACGAACCTCATCATCGAGGAGGCGGCACCGGTCGCGTCGACGAAGCTCGTCTCCGAACAGCTCCTGCCGCAGGGCCGGTCGTTCGGCCTGAGTATGGGACTCGTGATGCAGTTCCCCGAACAGGTGCGGAATCGGAACGAGCGGGCCTATGACGAGGTGCTGAACAACATCAAGACGAAGCTCATCGGCAACATCTCGATCGAGCGCGACCTCGCGGAATCGCTTGCCCACGAGGACCTCAGCCCGACCGAACTCCGCAACCGAATCAACACGCTCCCAAGTGGCGAGTGGATCGCCCAACTCCCGAGTCCGTCGTTCGGAGAGACTGGGCCGCCGCCGTTTTCGCTGAAGCCGCTGCCGATTGCGCCGGGGCATCCAGAAAGCGACCAGCCGCTCACAGAGCCCCAGGAAGACCATTTCGAGTCCGTGTCCCGGCCACGGATGGTCGAGCGGACACAGGCCCAGTACGGGCTGACAGAGCCGACTGAGTCGACCACTTCCCCAGAGGAGACTGGCTGGGGGAGTTCGGGGGGTGAGACGACGGGCTCGGCTGCCGACGGCGATGCAGCGACCGACCCGACGCAATCCGCGTTCATCAGCGAATCGACGACCGAGGACGCATCGACGTCGACCACCCAGCCCGAGACGGACAGCGACCCAGATGCAGACGAGTCAGAAATAAGCCCCCTGTTCGGGCAGGCCACCGAGACGGACGAGGAACCAACTGGTTACCAAGCAACACAGCCGGAGAATGGGGCAACACCCGTTCAGGAAAGTAGCGTGCCCGTCCCCGATGACGAACTCCAACAACGCGGGCTCAGTCGAGACAACGTTCGGTTCCTGAATCGGGTCCTCGACGTGATGAATCGAGAGGACGACGAGTACACGCTACTGGACAGGATGAGCCAGCTTCGGGACGAATACGACGACCTCCATGTGGAGCGGCTCACGGAGCAGGACCTCCTGGAAGCGGACTCCGCGGCGGGGCGCAAGTACTACACCGTCCTCCCGGACGGTCGAGACCTCCTCGGGAAAGAATTGAAGACGGGGCCAGGAGCGGGGGATCTCGGCGAGAAAACGCCACACAAGGTTGGCGTCCGGCTCCTCGAGCTGTGGCTCCAGCAGCGGGACGACGTCTGTCGCGTGGAGCCGTACTACGAAACCGAAGACGGCACGGTACTGGACGTGGCCGGCTTCGACGAGGACGGCGAGCTTGTCTGGGCCGGCGAAGCAGAGCTCGCGAGTAACAACCGGCACGCCCCGGTCGAGGATTACGACAAACTCAGCGCGGTGGACGCCGACGCAATCTGGGCCTTCAACAATCGCGAGACGGCGCTCGACGTCCTGGATAGCCTTGCCGACGCCGATCGGATCGGCGAGCGGGTCAGCGGGCGGGCGGCACG
The DNA here is from genome assembly GCF_029338315.1 of Haloarcula regularis. GTDB lineage: Archaea > Halobacteriota > Halobacteria > Halobacteriales > Haloarculaceae > Haloarcula > Haloarcula regularis. The sequence continues at coordinate 65,263 of NZ_CP119795.1, read as the reverse complement.
GTCGTTTGCGACCATCAGAGACGCCGTCGACGAGTTCGATGCTGCGGGCCTGACCACCGTTCGGGGCTTCAAAAATCTCGATCAAGAACTCAACCAATGACCTGGCGACAGGCGACCCGCGAGGAGATTTACGCCTACTACGCCGAAGAATTCCCCCGCTATCTGGATGACCTGCCGGAATTCATCACGGCGACCGGCCCGAAACAGTACGCCATCGCCTTCCGAGAGCCCCACCCAGTGCGCAAAGACGAGGTGCCTGACAAGGACTTCATCCGGCGAGATACGTGGCAAACAGATCCATCGGGGACCGAACGACGCACGAGTTCGACGACTTCGAGGACGTCGTCGAGTTCATTCGACACCCCGCTCGCAACGACCCGCTGGGGCGGAGCGAGTTCGCGCTTGCTGATCCGGAGGTGCTGGAGAAACCGGACCCACGGCCCGACGCCGTCTACTACGCGCTGGATCACTGGGAACGACCGTGGGTCCTCCTCGTCGACATCGACGCCAAAGAGATCGCCCGAGACCGAGCGGACGAGATGGTGTCGGCGGCCGTCGACGAACGGGACGGCGATGCGCTTCTCGATGCGGCAGGAATCCTCGACGCCGATCCAGCGGGGTATCCGTACGCCTTCGAAGACATCGACCGCGCCATCGAGTACGGGTTCGAGGTGCGCGACATCTTCGAGGACGATTTCGACGCCGAGGAGACGATGGTCGTCTACAGCGGGCAGGGGGTCCACGTCTACCTGCTGGATACCGACCCGGCGCACCGATACGACGAGCAGAGTCGCGAAGTGTTGAACGACCTCCTCCTCGAGACATACGACATCCCGATCGACCCCGTCGTGACGGCCGATCGCCGGCGTGTCGCTCGCCTGCCCTACTCGCTGCACGCCGATGTCTGTAGCATCGTTCAACCAATCGAGAGCCCGGCGTTCGACGTTCGGTCGGCGACACCCGAGGTGATCGACGAATGAGTTCGAGTACGCCCACCGACGACGAAGACATGGCGTATCGAGTTGCGGCACTCCCCCTGGAGTACGGTGAGACCCGCATCAACCAGTGTTTACGCGTGGATACAATCGATACGTCGTCGACGGTGAGGACCAACCCGAGGACCTCGTGAACGACATCGAGCGGTTCGGGACGGCGGCGTTCAAAGAGCAGGTTCGTGCCGATGCTGCCGAGGAGCCGTTCGTCGACGAACCGGGGACGCTTGCCGTGCTCGCGACGCTGAGCGCGATCTGTGTGAAAGAGCACCCGAAGTTCGAGCACGCGTCACCACGGAACATCCAGGTGCTCTACGATATCCGGGAGCTGTACGTCAACAATCTCGCCTCCCTCATCCGCGCCCACGGCGATGGATCACTCCAGCAGGACATCGCCGACGTGCTGTACAGCAAGGAGCCCGGTGAGGATGGCCCACATCCGGGTCGAGTCTGTACGGGTATCACGGAGATGCCGGAGTTCGGGGAGGGCCTCTACCTCGAAATCCCGATGGCGGCGGCGTCACGCAAATGTCTCGTTCGAGCGGAGAGCGAGTCATCGACGGGGAATGACGGCGGGGAGATACTGACGCGAGTGAAGGACAACAACCTGTACGTCCCGGTCGGTGATTTCGACAGCAAGTATCGGGACTACGCTGAGCGGGCGTTCAAGAAGCTCCTGCGGGTGCAAGAAGACGGACTCTCCGACGACCAGCTATCGTGGCTGACCACGAACGAGTCGGCGATCACGGAGCGGATCGACCGCTTCCTCGAGACCGGCCATCACGAGCGAATCTGGCGGAACTGGGACCGTGGGGAACGGACGATCCGCGTCCTTCGACGGGCCCTAAGTGATGCGCCCGACGACGTCGCGCAAAAGGGCGATTTCCACACAGCGAAAGAGCTCTATCGAGCGGTTACGGCGTACGATGCCGAGGATGACTGGGAATCCTCTATAACGGGCTGGATATCGAGTCCGAGCAGTCTCGCGAAGACGCTGGCCGACCACGAGTCCCACTCGGCCGTCACGATCGACCGCGACGGGCGCGTCAATACGTACCGAATCGGGCGAGCCGGAACCGGCGCCGAACAGATCGAAGTGCGAGAGATCGAGGACCTCTTCGAACTCCCCTGTATGGCGAATATGGAGGAGCGGCTACACGAGAAGAAGCCCGTCCGGAAGGACCTCTACAACTTCGCGCGGATGGTAATGTGGCTGCCGCAGTACCAGGACAGCAGCCTCGACGAGATCGTCGCGGACCTCAAGGGCGTCTTCTCCCGGTGGCCGTGGTACGATGAGCAGGAGACCGAGTACCAGGTCCGCTACGAATTCTCGAACACGATCGACGGTGACACGCCGTTGCCGATGAACTGCGACAATGACGATCTACAGCGCTACTGTATCGGCCAGGATCAGTGTCCCTACTCGATCTGGGGCAGTCTTCCGTTCCCGGATGAGATGTACGAACAGGTTGAAGAGGAATCAACTGGTTCTGTTGAGCAATTCTGAATTATAGACTCTCCCGAATATGTGGAACCCTTAGATATTGATTGGTTTGGCGACTCTGCTGAATAGAGAGAGCGTATCGACCATCACGTTGAATCGCTAAATAAAGAAACTAATCCGAGTCCTCAGAGTTTAAATGCAGAAGTACGCCGTCAAGCTCCTCGCTTTGTATGAATCCGCGAATCCGGATATCAATTTGTACGTAGTCGTGAGGTGCTTCGAGGTATGGAATTGATTCTAAGGGTTTATTCGGCATATCCTTTACCTCTGCTTCTTCTCCAGGAGTGGCTTCCACGTCCAGTACTTTGCCATCCTTGTTTGCGTACTCTACACCACGGCTTTCATTCTCTAGTAGCAGGAGTGCGGTGTAAGTGTCCGTTGATTCAGTGAGCACAGGTATGTCGAGAAATGAGTGGTGGGCGTTGGGGAAATCTGCTCCGTGTGTGAACCTTTCGTCTTCTAAAAGCTTCATCCGATGTTGACCAGGGTTTAGAAGAATTAGTGCAGGATCTCGCTTATTGACTTGGTCTTCTATTTCGTCAATCAGCTCATCGATGCTGTCAACGTTGTATTCTTCTAAGTTTAGACCTCTCAGAACGTATTCATTGTAATTATCGAAGACGCCACGGAAGTTGGATGTAGTCGGTGCAGCTACTCCTTCTTGCTGTACAAATACTCGTTTCTCAGGGTGGAGTTCTGCTAATCTGATTCCGTCTGTATCGGGTGGGAACGGCTTCTGCTGAAGCAATCCGATTTCTTTGAGTCCCTGTCTTAGTATAGCGGTGTTGTCGAAATCCTCGTTTATGTTTTCTTTTACAGATTTGATGTATTCCGGTTCAATCGGCTGATTACGTACCCACATTAACTGCTGTTTCTCTGCGTGTGAGTGGGCTTGATCAAGGATTTTAGAAAGATTCTCCACCCGCTTATTGAGGTCTACGTCATCGTCTAACAGGAAGTCGAGCGGGTAGTCGTCTTTAAATTCTTGAACTTGGTCGTGGAGACTGTTGAGTTCTATACGATGTTGTCTTTCGGCTGGAATAGGCAGTTCTTCTGGCGTTGAGTTCAAGAACCGTTCTTGGGTATCTTGATCGAACAAATGGAGTGAGAGGGCGAGGTAGAATTTGGTGAGCCAGGTATTGGCACCCATAGAAGCAAAACTGGAGCCAATCGCATTTTCGAGTTGTCTGGTGGTCTCCCAGTTTTCCCAGTAGAGATCCGCAAGTGGCTTGGACTTGATATGGAAGTAAATCTTTGAGAGGTCTTTGATGGATGAGAAATTCTGTTCTGCGTAATCCTGATACAGGGTTTGAATGAAGGATTTGTTGGAGTAGACGTCTTCTATGTAGAGTTTGTATGCCCAGGAATATGCCGCGAATTTCTGGATTTCAATCCGTTTTCTGAAACTGTCGGCGAGTTCCTGCTTCTGTAGCAGATCGTTCTCGTCTTCAGGGATGCCTGTATGGTAGGTCGCTCTCTCGAAAGCCCGTATCTCGTTCAGATTGTGGTGAAGCCTTTTGATTGAGTCTTCACACTCGTATTCAATTGCGCACTTCCAAAGATCACGGTAGGACTCAAGAAAGGTTTCAACAATTTCTTTACTCTCTGCTAGTCGTTCTACGTCGTCAGCATCTCGGAAGCTCTGTGTTATTCCGATTCGTTGTGCTGCGTATCTTTCAAAGATTTTCTCAGTTGCGTCATCGAATCCTGGTTTAGGGTATGACTTTTCGTAGCATTGTTTGAGAGCTGTCAGTAGTTGTTGATAGGCTACTAGATCGTTTGATTTACTTGCATAATTGGCTTCGACTGAGATCGAACCAATTACGTTCTCTCTCAGGTCTTCATCAGCGTCGTCATCCAGGATCTGTTTGTATAGTCGGACGTATCGGCGTTTACAGAACTTATAGTCCGATCTGAATTGTCCTTCTGAAACCTGTTCCTTGTTAATCAGCTCGTGGATTAATTCATTGAGATTAAGAAGATTGTCAGAGAGTTGGTTCCCTTTCCCTTCTTGGATAGAGATCTCTGCTTTCTCGAAGAAGTGTTCAAGATAGTCTTCGTAATTCGGCATCAGTTTCCTCCCCGTGTCTTGAGTCCTCGGCGTAGGTGTGTCCGGATTTGATCCAGTTTGTCTTCAGAGATATCTCCGTCCAGGGTAAGAACAGTGGTATCTTCAGCCAGTGTCATATCCATGGTCGGGTTTTGATCGATACTGGCGGTGTTTTCTTCGCGGACGATGTCTGAGATTTTGTTCATTCTGTGCAGGTTGATGTCGGTGACTGTCCCTGTCTTATCGATATCTCTAGAGGTAACGGTGGTTTGATCTAATCCGAAGTCAGGGAGACGCATCGACAAAGGATTAAATCCGGGTACAGACTCCGCAAGAACCTGATTCGGGGTTGAAGAGGTTCTAATGATGTCCTTCTCTAAATCTTGTTTTGCGAAGCTTTTGACTTTCTCGTCTAAATCGGTGTAGAACAAGAGATCTAATGCGTCTAGGAATCGGTTCGCCACGGTAGTTATTGATGCGGTGAATAGTACTGCAGTGGTGTAGATTGCCAGATACCCCGCTGGTTCAGAAGAGGGTTGTGTGAATACGATGAATCCTATTACCAGATTAGAGCCGAAGACGAAGGTAACCGTCCAGATCGATCCGATGTCCTCGACGAATAGTCTTGTGAGTTCATCCTTGAGTGAGTTTGCGTGGATTTCCTCCCAGACGAAGGTTAGGGCAACGAAGCTGAAGCCGATAATAACTGCGTGTACCTGCCATGTTGTCCCAAGCACGCTACCTGGAACTGATATATCGAATGGAAGTTGTTCTTGGTACGTTGAATGAAGGGAGCCGAGGATAATCCCTACAAAAGAGGCCCCCGCGATAACCAATGACCCTTTCAGTAGTTCTACAGTCCGACGTCTACGGGACTTGAACACGCTGAGAAGTGGTATAATACCGAAATGATTGTATTTTCTGTAGAGGGTTTTTAGTCGCAGTGACCAAGGTGATATGAAGATCCCACGGTACCAGAGTCTCGATAATACAAGAATGGTGACAGAGGTAACGGCAATTAGGATTATCTGCCAATCCACGGCGAAAACCTGATTTAGTGCGATAAGGAGCGCAGAGATGAATCCAGTGAGGATGATGAGTCTGATTAGAGATGATCTTGATGACCGCAGACTTGAGATAGCGGTTCGTCTTCGTGTAGCCATTCTACTTAGAGTGGCATTTTCACTCATCAGTTAAAGAATGGCTGTTTGTTGGTTCACAGTTAGTTACTAAAAATCGGTGAGTCCGACCTGGTCCGACTCTTCCTCCCAGGGAGCAGGGCTTGGTTGAGTGAGATTGGCGGGCGGTTTCTCAGTTGGCCTTGGGAGAAGATCTCGACCGCGCACCTCCCTATCGTTCACTTGGCGTTTCTGCCCGGGGAGCTTGTTAACAGGGCAGTATAGCTGGCCGTCTGCCCCCCAGAAGCAGTCTTCAGGTTTCGAGACCGGAGAGTCCCGGCCGTTGCTGGATTTCAGTCCGTGTTTTAGAAGTGTGCTGGCTGTTCCTTTTGCTGCGCCTCCAAGAATTGTACCGGCGATGTGTTCTACTCCAGTCATACTGTGTGTTTATCAATGGCACTGGAAGTGCTTTCCGCCGATTGAGAACAGACTAGTTTATTCGTCTTTGAGGCCGTCGACAATCTTGTCACGCATTTCTGTGGAGCGTGTAGGTGCGTCCGGATACTTGGTTCGGTAGTCTTCGACGTCGTCGATTTCGCCGGTGCAGTTCTGGCTTTGTAGGTGGCCTTTCTCGATGGTTTCGAGTTCATCTCCGCATTCTCGGCATTTGATCGGAGCTGGAGCGTAGATTGTGTTCGTCATGGTTCATAGTTGGTGTGGTGGTTACCAATTGATTTCGGTGGCCATTCCTCCGAGTACGCAGTCGCAGCTGGGACAGACTACGAGACCTACTTCTCCGTATTCGTCATTTCGGTAAGGATCAATCCATTCTGCGCTTGATTCCTCTGTGGGTCCGCACATCGAATTAACGGCTAATTCTTCACCAACGATGCAAACAAACATCGGCAGCTTTCTGTATCTATCCCTATACTTAGCAAGCCGGTTGTGTAAGGCCAGCAGCTTTCCGGTAGAGCCGGTCATCTCAGAACATCGAAAATTATGCCGCGGACTAGAATCAAGTTCTTCTGAACTCCCGTCGACCAATTTTCAGCAGCTAACACAAACGGAATCGAGGGAATTAGGAATATTTCGCGAGTCGAAGTACCGAGCCGGAGGACTCGAGAGACAAACAACAGGTGAAGCAGCGGTTCTCGGATATCCAGATACGTCCGATATCACCTTCGTTACCCCGGCGTCGAGCAATTTTTGATGTTAAAGTATCATCTCGGAACTCGTCGAGGTACTTTCTACGCTCTCAAATCAGCCCGACGAGGTTCTCCTTTGATTTGAAGGCGTCATAATGTCTTGCATATCGCGGTTTTCGTCCAAAGAAAGAGGCGATATGCAGTGTGCGAAGCCCGCCGGCTCTCTCAGGCCGAGGGGCCATCACAGGGGTAGCGGAACTACAGAAGTATCAGATGTAGCGCATAGGTTGACGGGGTGCGTTTCGGTGGTGTCTGTCGCCCCCGCGAAAGGGTGGCGGGGCGCATCACGTGCCCGATAGACGATGGCTTCGGAACGACGCAGCAAGACACGAGCAGCGGATCACGCAGGAACTACCACCGACGGTGAGGCGCCGTGGGCGGACCTCGAGATGACGGTTCCGACCGACCGGGATCACGCATCGGTCGTCGCCCTCGTGGAATGTGCTCTCGTCGAGATCACGCACGAGGCCGTGGGCGCGGTTTTCGTCGCCCACCAGGTCGGGAGGTCGACGCGGACGCAGTACGTGGCCGCCGACGACGTCGGCGAGCAGTTCCAGAAGCGGCACTTCGACGACCGGCTGGGCTGGCACGAGACCACCGTCCCTCGACGAGCCGTTCGCGACGAACTCATCACCCAGCTCACGCGGTCGCCCTCGACGCCGGCGGAGCGGTCAGGTGAGAGAGCAGCCAGCGAGACAGACACCTTCGTCGTGAAGCCAGTTCGAGAGCTTCCGAACGCCGTAGCGGTTAGACTTAACCAACATTCTCGGCTGGAACCGACACAGTGTTGGTTAACGCTGGGGTTGGATCCACTCCCTTGCCCCCACCCTCCGCCCGACTCCTCGAGTGAGTGCATCCTGGCGGCCGGTCGGCTCGAACGGCGGTCGCGACGGGTTTTATCGGGGCACTGTTCGTCGAGTGCGAGTATGGTCGTCGTCGAGGAGGTCACCAAACTGAGCGAGCGCCGTACCCAAACCTCGTCCGAGGTATTTCCGGACGATGCGCTGGCGTCGATTCGGTCGGCCGTCGAGGCCGTCCCAGCAAGCGTCTTCGACGGCTCGACGAAGCACACAGAGGTCGGCGGCTTCGATGCCGCGATCGCCGACAAGCTCTCGCAGTACGAGTACGAAGGGGACGCCGCCGGCGGTTACAACCCGAACTGCAAGCCTGGTCGCATCAGGGGTTTAACTACAGCGTCGACCTCTACGACGCCGACGACCGCATCGCCATCGAGGTCGAGAAGAGCGAGCGGAAGAACGTCAGCGACGACCTCCTCAAGTTCCAGAAGGGGTACCGCACCCAGAAGGACGGCCGGCCGAAGATCGAGTTCGGCTGTCTGGTGGTGCCGGTGAACTATCTCGGCCGGCATAACCTGTACCAGCACAGCCTGACCAAGCTCGACTTCATGAAGGGCGTCTTGTTCATCGACGACGTCGCCGTCATCGGCTATCGCGACCCGCGACCGGACTGACGCTGTCACTCCCGACTGTTTGTCGGCGCCGGGAGGCGTGCAGCGCACAATAGTGTGCGCTGCGTGAATCACCATGCCTGGTCCCGATCCGCACGACGACACGAGTCGCGACTACGAACGGTTTGAGAAGGAACAGCTCGCCCAGGACCGCGACGCCGCCGGCGTCGACACGGCGGACGTCGACGACACGACGGCCCAACGCCTGGTCAGCGACCTCGTCGACGCGGACGTCGTCACTCCGGTTCCCGAGGACCAAGTTCTGGTTCACGAGCCGAGCGGCACCGCGTTCGACTCATCGACGCAGCTGGCCGTCTTCCACCGTGGCTGGACGGCTGGCCGCGACGCCGACACGGAGGGCGAGTGATGCAGCAGACCCTCGTCGGCTGTGCGTTTTGCGACGCCCCGCCCGGTACCGAGACTGGCGAGGCGCATACTTGGGGGCAGGACGAACGGGTCACCCACCCGATCTGCGTCGACTGCGCGATTCAGACGGAGCCGAATCCCGACGAGCGCGATCACGTTGCCTGTGACGGTTGTGGACTGGTCGTCGACACGCTCGCGGCGCTCACGCGATTCCGGGTCGAACTCGGCCATCTGGAAGGCCCGTTACAGTTGTGCGCCCGCTGTAGCCCGGGCGGCCTCGCGACGTACTGGACGCGCGACCTCGAAGAGCATCTCGTCGCGACGCCGGCAGAGTGACCCAAACACTCTTTACTGTTTCGCTGTAAACTGTAATCAAGAACGACCCGTGTCACGCACCTCAAATCGCGCCGACGGCGACATCGTCCAGGACTTCCTCTCGGTCGCGGATCTCCTCGAAGAGCCACAGCTGGCTCAGCTGTACGCGTACCTCGCTCGGGAGGGCGAGGCGACCGTCCAAGACGTAATGGACGACCTCGAGCTCGCCCAGGGGACCGCCTACAGCTACGTGAACCGGCTCGTCGACGCCGGCGTCGTCGACGTCACCGACGACGAGCAGCCACGCCGGTACGCCGCCCGGGAGATCGACCTGACCGTGACGACGGCCGCCGGTGACCGCGAGTACACGATCACGCCGGCGCTCATCGACGCCGTCGGCCGCCGCGAGACGGACGCCGACATCGACACCTACATCGACCGCCACGGCGTCGCCGGCCTCGCGACCGCGCTCACCTACGCGGTCGCCCGCGAGCGCGGCGAGGTGACCCACCGGCTGATGGCCGAGGACCTCGACATTTCGCCGCTGGCCGCGGAGATGATTCTGCAGGCGCTGCGGCCTGTCGTCCACGAGCACTACGACATCGAGGTGACAGGGGCAGGACTCGACGAGTTGGACATCGACGGCGGCGACGGCGCTGACGACGCGTGAGCCGGCTCCACATCGCCGACACCGGCCTGTTCGTCGCGATGGGGCAGCCGTCGAACAGTCGGTACCAGGCCGTTCGGCGGTTCGCTCGCCGGAACGACGTCACCTTCGTCCTTCCCGAACGGGTGTACGAGGAGCTAACCATCGACGACCCCGATGTGGAGGAAGTGCCGATTGACACCGCGATCGACGAGGGGTGGGCAACGGTAGCGGTGCCGCTCGATTTCTCCGAACCCATCGTCTCGCGGACGATGGATGGCGTCCAACGGTATATCGCGAACGCCGACAACCGCCCTGCCGACGAGGTTGAACGGGCGGACCCAGCCCTCGCGGCTCTGGCTGCCCAGCACCTCAGTACGGGGACGGCGACCGAAGTGTACATCTACACAACGGATATCGCGGCCGGGGAAGGAGCCGAAACGGTGCTTGCCAGTGAGGGCTACGGGGATTCAGTGACGTTCGTGAACGGATTCCGGTTCATCGAGGATCTGGTCGCCGGAGACGGCTGACGCTACTGGGGGTCTAGATCACGAGCGTCGATCTCACCGGCGAGATACGCTTTTCCTTGGCGAGTGATGTCGTAAACGCCGTTGCCCAGGTGGACGACGAGGCCATATTCGACCAGCGTCTTGCAGCGGGCGTTGATGTGTTGGCGGGAAAAGCGCACGCGATCGCTGTCCGCCATTTCCTTCGGGGTGTCAGGGCCGTCCTCAGAGAGATGCTCCAGAATGCGGTCATCAGCGCGAGACATCCAGTCGGCGTCAAAGCGCATAATCGCTTCTGGTTGCGCCGACGCTATCCCAAACGCGCTAAGTCAACTGGCAAAGCGTTACGCTTCTGTGGTTGACTCCCAACGTTTTATACGCCTGCAACCCATTAGCCCGAGCGTTCAGATGCATTCCCCGTCCACCGCCAGTTCGGATAGATCGAGTGACCTCCTCGTAGAGATTATCGAGACGCTAGAGACGTGCGGGCTCGAGGACGACGAGTATCAGCTCCACGATTACGTGGATCCGGATGCGCTTGAACAGCTGATTGCCTCCGCCGATGAGGAGATCGTGGTTCAGTTCAATGTCGAGGGGATTCCCCTCGACGTCTCACCGGACGGTGTGGACGTCATCGTCGAGGACGAGTCTGACTCGGTCGACGAATAACGACTGAAGCTGTGGCGATATCGATTGAACTCGAAATCCCTCGGCAGCCTCGGTATTGCTTGGTTCGGTATCCACAGCTCTCATGTGTGCATTCTCTCCAATACTTGTGTCACCGTGGCGAACTAAGTACTCCTAATTTGATATTGAAGTATGGTCTCAGACGGACGGACCAGTTCAAACACCCAAACCCCCCACTCGGGGCTGCCGAGGAGTCAGTTTTCACGCCGAGAGTGGCTCGCCCGTAAGCTGCTGAAAGAGTTCGTATCCGGCTATGGATTGATACCAGGCCAGCCACCGATCGTCATATACGTTCTTGCGTTTAGTTTCGCCGTGCTCGCAGTAATCCAGTTCCCAATCGGAAGTGCACCCCGCATCGAGATCTTCCAAACGGCCGTTCCTGGGGCAGCAGCAGTCTTCCTCGCCGTCTGTGGCTACTGGGTGTCACTAGCGGCTCGCCCGGCACAGAAACAGGCCGCTGGCGTGCTGATGGGTGTTCTGTTAATGGCGGTCGCAACCGGGACCGTCGCGATGGTGTTAGTGCTGGAAGCTGGAGAATTGCGGGGCACCTTCGATTGGCTGTTCGGGTTCACTGCAGCGATGAGTGCCGGGGCCATCGTTGGCGTCCCAATCGGCTTCGGCTTCGATTCGCTGGCAGCCTACCAGCAATCTCTCGAGGCAGAACATCGACAGACACGGCAGCTCAACCAGCAGCTTCGGGTCCTCAATCGAGTGATGCGGCACAACGTCCGCAACGAGTTGACCGTCGCACTGGGCGGCCTCCAATTCATCGAACCGGATCTCGAGACCGATCAGAGTCGCGACTGGTACCGGCGAGCAATACGGTCGCTTGAACGGCTTCATACACACACGGAGAAACTCATTCGCCTCGATTCGGAGGGTCTGTTCGGCGTCGCAACAACGACCGTGGACATTGCGGCCTTCACGCGGGTATACCTCGCTGGTGATGCTGTCGGCCCGCCGGGAGACCATGTCACCATCGATGCCCCGGAGACGGCTCGCGTGGCAGCGCATCCACTCATTGGGTCGGCCGTCGCCGAAGCACTCCACAACGCGTGGATCCACGCCGATACGCCCAATATCACGGTGGATATCAGCGTACAGTCGTCGACCGACCAGGTCACCGTTGAGGTCGCCGACACCGGCCCCGGGATTCCCGCCATAGAGCTCAGAGCCCTCGATCGGGCTGACGAGGCCCCGCTGGCTCACGGGCAAGGTGTCGGCCTCTGGTTCATCAAGTGGGTGGTCGATGCCTCAGACGGTACGCTGTCCTTCGATTCGAACGAACCTCGCGGGACGATCGTCCGGATGCAACTCCCACATGCAGAACCTACCTGAGACAGGGCACGTGACTCGAGAGTGTCCTGACGGTGTTCAGACGTCTGAATTTGGAGGTGTCGTAGGTCGATGTATGGTGGTCGGCTGGGCCTATCAGCGGTAGTGTTGCGGTTGCGCTATCAGTTCAATCAATTCCACGGACTCCAGCGATTGCGTCGGGTCGGCTGGACGGACTCGAATCGCGTCCACCTTGGTCGCTATGCACTACACTCCTTGCTAGTGCAAGGATTCGACACCAGTCACCTTAATCCGGGCTCCGCCATCGGCACCATCGGCAACCGAAAGGTTCCACCCGTGAGAGCGAGCAATCTCGGCGACGATACCGAGTCCGAATCCGGTACTCTCGTTCGCAGTCGTGAACCCGCTTTCGAATACGTCATCGCGAATCTCCGGGGGAATGCCTGGACCGTCATCCTCGACATAGAATCCGTCCTCAAGCTCGTCGACCGTCACCGTCACGGTGCTCCCGCCGTGTTCGACAGCATTTCGAAACAGATTCTCGAAGAGCCGCTGGAGTTGGTTGCGATCGGCAGCAACTGTGCCGTCGACATTTGAGACAAGGGTTGCCTCGTTCGTGTCCACAAGCATCCAACATTGTCCGACCAGTGTCTCCAGATCAACGGATTCGCGGTCGATGTCGGCTTGCTCGAACTGCGCTAACTCGAGGAGGTTCTCGATCAGGGCCTCCATCCGGTCGTGTGCGGTGGTGACCGCATCGAGATGTTCGGATTCTACATCGTCCTGTGCTAATTCAAGACGGCCCTGTGCGACGTTGAGGGGGTTGCGAAGATCGTGTGAGAGCATCGAGGCAAAGTCGTCAAGCCGCTCGTTTTGCTGTTGTAATTCGGCAGTCTTCTCCCGTAAGCGACGCCGTTGAAGAATCGCCAGCCCGTAGTAATGGCCGTAGAGCAGCCCAAACAGCGCCCCACCCAACAACATCTCGGTGATGAGGACGAACGGATCCGCCATCGTGATCCCGAGCGTTTGCTGCCCCCAAATGATACTCGTCGCTGTCACGGCAAACAGGAGGGCCAACAGCAAACTACCCAGGGCACCCGTGATGAGTAGGGTGTCCCCTGATCGGCGGCTGCAGCATCGCAGGACGTACGAGACGAGGACCAGCGTCACGATGACCGGAAAGAGCGTTCCGATCCCGATGAAGAGCAACGACGACGAATTACTTGTCAATAGAGTATATAGTCCGACAATGGGACCGGCAGCTGCGAGCACACCGAGAATACCGACCCCAACCCATCTGGGCCAATCGATGAAATCGTCGAGATTCACACTGCTACCATCGAGTAATAGTAACCACAGATGTATAAAAGACATAGTATATGTTATTTAATTGGTGCTTCTATTATACACATCCGATATCTCGACGCAGATCTCGACGTAGAGGCGGGTTATATCTATGGAGCCAGTTCCCATAGGTAAGCGGTTGGAATCCCGGGTTAGTGAGGGACGAGCGGGTTTCGCTTGGCTCGTCTATGTAAAACCGCTCGTATCTTCCTTATCCAATCCCCAGGACCATCGCTACAAGAGCGACCAGAAATAGACCAGCGACGACTGTCGCTTCGAACCACGAAAACGCAGACGATGCAGCTAACCCCGCCTGAAGGTCACTTGCAGCACCAACGAGTGCGCCTCCGATGAGCACGAGCACAAAGAGGCCAGCCACGAGGCGAATATCGATCTGACCACGGTGGCTGGATGTTGCAGCGTCGTTTTCTTTCCATGTCCGGAGTGATTCTCCAGTCAACCGCCAATAGACGACGTGTTCAGTAACAATCGTCGCAAGCTGTGTTCCACCGCCGACGAACCACGCTGCTCCGCCACCTGCTGCAACTCCGTAGCCCCACACGAGCAGCACGTTCGCAAAGGGGTCAACCGGCGTTGCCGCGAGTGCTGTGCTCAAACTCGTGAAGATGAGGGCAAACCCGGTGAGGAGGATATACATTCCCAATCGGCGGGTCATTGCAAACTGGTCTCGGATTAGGTCAAAGGCGTGAACAAGGCGTTCGATTTCAGGCGGAACTACGTCTCGCCGTTCACCTTGATGCAGGTCCCAAACCAGAACGTTCCCGATTTTCTGTGATTGGACTCGGTTCTCGAGTTCGAGCTCGTCTAATCGGTTCTCGACGCCCTGTCGCGACATATCTACTGCATCGGCGATATCCTGTGTTCCCATCGCGATCCGGTCATTCTCACGGAGGACGTTCAGAATCTGCTCGTCTGGAATCTCCTTCCGGTCAGTCGTCGAGACGAGGTCGACGAGAAGTGAGCGTAGTGTCATACAACCTCCGAGATGACGGTACCGGCTGCAGCTGCTGCGGCCGTTACGAGAACAACGACACCAACGAGGACGTAGACGATCCCCCAAAAGCTGAGATCAATCAGTCCCGTCGTCCCCAGCGCGCTTCCGAACAGGAGGAAAATGAATCCCCCGCACACCAGCGCGATAGCGCCCTCTGCGGCATCAAGCAGGTCACTCATCTGTACTTCACCCCGTTCCGGTTCGAGTACGTTAGTCCCATCGTTCAGTAACACGTTACATTCCGGGGGTACAAAGGTCATATCGACCGTTTTTGTGATTTTACGCTCTGAGTAGGACTGGGGATAGACAAAGTGGCTCTTCGCCACTGCAAACACCGTGTTGGTCCAGAGCAAATCGCACGAAGGCAGCGTGATAGACGGTTCACCTCTCATCGATGAAAGCCCTCGGCCGCTTGACGTCCCGCGACCACGCGAGACTGCGTCTCGCTGGCCCTCATTCGTTTCGCTGATAAGAACGCCGCTGCGTACCTCGTGGCTGCGGTGCTTGCGGGGTCGGGGACGACCGAGGCGGCCTCGCCCTTTCTGAGTCCACCAGGACGGTAGCTGGAACGCTGGTATCGCAGCCGGCTGGACAGGTGTATCTACTGGCCGCCTCGCTCACCGCTGCCCGCTTTAGCGTCGCTCAGCAGGCTGCTTTGGCCCAAATCACACCCAACAGGAACTGGCATCTCACTCTCAGGTTATGTTAACCTCAATATATGTATTACCATCATCAATATATAAGTCAATGAATTCAATATGTGGTGTATTAAACATCCGAACCAGTTCGGCACCTACTGACGAGTCTTCGCGAAGTAGAAGTGTTACGCGATGTCCACCCCGTAGCCGACGACCATCAATCAGCGTCACCCCGTTAGATTCGGAAACACATTGTTTGAAATTCTTTACTCGTATCTTGTCAAATGAACTCAATCCAGGAATCCAATCACGTAAGGACATTAGTTGGGTGTTACAGTATACTCGTCGGGATTTTCTATTGGGGATGAAGTCTTTAGGTCATTATTCGACAGTCGATACCAAGTCGAGACTAATTTCATAGGCCTCATAGAGTGGCTCCATATCCCACTGATCCCAATTATCCTTGGCAATCCATCGATAGCGCACAGTACGGTCAGCATCAAGTAGAATAATCCCGCGTTTGTGTTTACGTTTACCCTCTGGGGACTGGGTGAGCATCCCGTATTGGTCATATACTTGCTTGTCCTCGTCAGTCAAGAGTGGATACGACAAGTTGTTTTGCCTGATGAACTGTTGATGGCTGTATGGTCCATCAGGTGAGACGCCGAGGACAGCGACATCATCGTTAAATGTCAAAATCTCCATATCATTCAGTTCGCACATCTGGTCTTCACACACCGGACTAAAGTCATAGACATAGAATACTAGCATCGTCGGCCGACCAGCAGCGAACTCTGACAGAGTGAATTCTCGCACTTCGTCGCCTTGTGTCCCTGTCAGCGTAAAATCGGGCGCAGTTGCCCCCGTCTCAATCATATCCATAATTAAGAGTCGAGTATCAAAATAGTTGTCACGAAACACCGCCCTGAATGCACATAGCCGGCCGGGAGCCTAAACCAGGAGCACGGTAGCACTTGTCGACGGGGACGATCTCTAAAAGCCCTCGGCCGCGCGATGTTCCGTGACCACGCGAGACTGCGTCTCGCTGGCCCTCATTCGCTTCGCTCACAAGGACGCCGCTGCGCGCCTCGTCCCTGTGGTGCTTGCGGGGTCGGGGGACGGCCGAGACGGCCTCGCCCTTTCTGAATCCGCCAGGAGTGTCGATGGCCCACCCAGCGACGTGATCGGCTGGGCAGGTGTCTACGTGACGGCACGCACCGCTCGCCGCATTCCGCCCTCCGCGTCGCTCGCGACCGACCATTCCGGGCGGGCTTCCGCTCCGGTGGGTGCGGTTCCTGCCGGGCTAAAATGCATGTGCCCTCGGCGCCAGCGGGTAAGCGCGAGGGGTTGCGCGGCGTGGCTGCTCACCCCCCACGCTTACTCCGCTGGCCGCTCGCTCCGGGCGGGTCGGCGCGCGGCGCTGGTTGGGGCCACCTGATACAGGCGCGCTCTCGCTCGCGCCCGGTAGGGCGCTCGCGAAGGCGCGAGCGAGAGCGCGCAGATGGTTCTGTCGGTCGTTGTCGTCGGAAAACCGCGATGTAGGAGCATCGCGGTGTCGGCGCGTGAGCGCCTTCGTCGGAAATCACCGGTGAGTGATTCCAATGTCTAGTAACAACGCTAGCGGAAAGGTCGTTTCGGTCGATGAACAGGCATTCGAGAACGCGGGCGGTCAGGCGGTCGATGAAGACGGCTTCCCGGTCGTCGACGAGACGCCGGAGTTCGAGGCCGCGGTCGAGCAGGAGACGCAGGCGAAGGTGGATGCGAACCACCCGGACGGGATCGCGGACACGAGCGAGGACCGGATTCACGGTGTCACCCTCGAACAGGAAGAGCGCATTCGGGCGCGGGAAGCCGAACTGGAGCGCATCAGTGCCCAGGCCGAGCTGGGAACGCAGGACGGTCGTGAGCAGCGCACGCGAGAGGTCGTCAGCGAGCAGTGTGGTCGTGACGAGCCGGCGCCGGCGGAGCGCACGGATCCCCGGGAGAAGCTGACGCAAGAGGAACTCGCGGCGGTCAACGAGCAGGCGATGCGGATCAGCGACGAGGTGAAGGGCGGCTGGTCGAGAGCGGTCGTCGCGAAGCAGTTGGCCGAGAAGGTGCAGCGCGGGCGGGACGTCACGAAGGCGGTGCTGGAGACCCTCGAGGAACTGAAGGCGGCGCCGGGGGCAATCGTGCCCATCGCGGACGTGCCGGACGTCCCGGTCGGTGAGGTGACGGTCGAAGGCACAGTTAGCCAGCTCTGGGATCCGAGTGACACGTCGATTTCTCAGGTTGGGTTGATCGAGGACGATAGCGGGAAAATCAAGTTCACCATCTGGAAGGCCTCTCGGAAAACGGTCGTGAACGAAGGTGAGACGGTCCGGTTCCGGGCTGTCAAGAAGAACTGGTACCAGGAGCGGTGCAGCATCGCCATCACGGGCTGGAGCAGGATCGAATTCCCAGAGCGCGGTCGGTGGTGGGAAGAGTAGGCGAGCGCGACGCCCTCTTTTTTTTGGTGTGTGCCGGACCGACCCTGACCCCGCCGCCCCACCCTCCGCTCCGTGCTCGCTCCTAACGTCGCTGCGCGCGCAGCCACAACCTCAATTAACGATTTACCACGTTACGCGCCGTCCCAACACGAATACCAATAGAGCCATCAGTAAAGCTCCAAGCAATGCTTCTGTACTAGCAATAAGCTGTGTCAGGCCTGTTGCTGGCTGATAGTCACCATATCCCAACGTAGTGAAGGTCACCACACTGAAATACAACAACTGTATCGGATCAGAGGTTACTACCTCCCCGCCCTGCCGAATACCACCGAAATGTGAGTATAGCGCCGCCGCCCCCGCAATTACGGCAAACGACCACCCGACCACGAACCACGGACTCTCCCCATACCGTGTGACCCACCGCGACAGCTCCGCCTTCACATATGACCGGAACTTACGCTTCCGGCGATACAGCACGCGGCGAGCATTCTTTTCATCAATGTAGTACTCCCGGGCCTGCTCCGGCTCAGAGTTGTCTCGATACAATTGTGACAACATCCGGTACTGCCAGGCCGCCCGTTCATAGGGATCCTCATTCGGGTCCCGGTGATCGTGCATCATGAGTTCCGCGTCGTCAACCCGTGGACGCTCATTGATCATGGACTGGACTAAGCCGCCACCCTCGTACCACGTTTGGCGACCGAAATCCGTGTCATCATCGATTCGAGCGTTCTGAAACGATGTGTGGTAGAGTGCCGCGCCCACGAAGTCAGCATCTCGAAGATCCGTGTTATCGAAGGTACACTCCTCAACGTTAGCCCGTTCGAAGTTCGCTCCTCGAAGATGTGCGCCATCGAACCGAGTGTCAGGTAGTCTTGCTTCTCGAAAGCTGATGCCTCGACATGTTGCCCCCTGAAATATGTTTGAAAGATATTTGCGTTGGAGAACCTGACCTGTTTCAGACCGGCGTTTGAGAAGTCGACATCCCAGAGATAGCAGCTGGAGAAAGAAACATCAGTTAGAATCGCACCCCGGAAATCTGCGTTGACGATCGTCTGGTCCGCAATAGTGACGTCGTCGACGCGAGTGTTTCGCAGGTAGAGGTCGTCGAGGCGACCACCTTGGTTCAGCGCTTCGCGGACTTCATCCGGTGGTTTGGACTCCACCTCGGCATGAAGGATGCAGCGGCCAGTGTCGTTCCATTCCGAACGCTGACAGATATAGTCCTCGTCGCTCTGGAGAAGATGGCGCGGAAACATCTTATGCAGCATGTTCCCCATCGTGTGATCGGGTTGGTGACCACAGATGCTCTCTTTAAGAGTCATAGAGACGGTATGTTCGGAATGTAATAAAATAGATGCGGCTCAATAAATATCATACAGATTCGCAGATATCTCAGGGATAGACATTTTTGAGTGGGCTATAAATTGGGATTTGAATGGATAGGTCTCGTCGACAGTTTCTGACTAAATCTGGTGCTATCATCGGAGGATCATATCTCCTCGGGACAGGTGTGGTTCAAGGAGCAGACTCTGAAAGCGATCTGCCAACACCCCAACCTCCAGATGGCGAGACTCTTGATATAGTATACTCAGAAGCATATGGCGAACTTGTGCTGTCATCCGAGCGTCGTTACTGGGCGTTTGAGATTGATGCCGGGTGGGACGAACCTTTGCTGATTGAGTACGAGGTCAACCCGAATGAGGGGTTCGATACGCCGGACGTCTTGATATTTGATGAGGACGATTTCGGGGAGTACAAGACGAAGGTCGGTCGGTTCCCGATTGTAGATGGACCGCTTCTAACGGATAATACGTACTCGCTGGGACCGTTAGGGCAGATCTCTCTGCCGACAAAAGCCCACCGCGAGAATATACATTTAGATAATATCCCAAAGTGGGGAGATAGACAGGTAGATTGGGGAGAAGGCTCTCCTCAAGTAGATATGTATGCTCTGGAGTGTTTAACCCGGGAATCGTCCAGTGAGTTGATGGAGTCACATGTGGTGGAGCCAGGTGACTACTTTGCTGTATTCGATTGGACAGATGATGTACTGGAATATACCTCAAAGGACAGGGTGTCGGTAGATGTCTCTGTTCGAGCGGTCAATCCTGCCTTAGAAAAGGTGGAGAACCAGGTACCCACGAAGATGGAGGAACTGTATACTGGACTCCCAGACGAAGAATCACCATTAGTGGAGGCAGGACGGGACTTGGCATCTGCCATCTGTGTCGAAGTCCCAGAGGAGTTCCACGGAAGTAATTTGGAAGAGTCCGTACCTGAAGCAGCTCAAGTTCTCTCCGGTCTCAAAATCGTCTTAGGTCTCGTCGAGGATCAGTTAGGGTACGATGCTTCGTTGGCGTACCAATTGACAACCCGAACAACGAGCTGGACACGGTGGAGTATGTCACTTCTTCCTGTAGTCAGTAGTCTCAGTCAATTAGTTGATGATGCATGTGCGGTAACCGAGGCAGATCCAGAAGAGGCAGTAAATGAGATTGAGAATATGTTGTTGAGTCTCGGAATCTTAATCGCTGACCTTCTTGCAACAGCGTTTGGCGTTACAGGTCGTGTGGCGTCTTTCCTTGTGGGTATGGCGCGAAAATACTTGCTCGGGTTCGTTGCTCGGACGCTAGGTTTGAAGGCTTACGTAGTGTTGCTCAAGGAGCTTCTCACACTGACTCGATCGGGCATCTCAGAAGTTTTAGCTGTGATTAAGCGGATCACCCGTGAAATCGGCGAAGAATACGAGTTCCTGGACGAAAACGAAGTAGAACGAGTCGAAGCGCTGGATGAAGAGGAACTCGAGTCTTCCAGCTTCGATTTCGATTTCTTCAGCCTTAGTCCAGAGTGTAGCCCATAGATTGACTCCTATAACTTGTACACCCCGTCAACCAGGCACCACAATATGAACGCGAAATGAGCGCTGAAAAACCGAACCACCTATTGATTTTAGGAGTGCGCCATCCCGATCGTCGTGTTCCGTCATTAGTTGATGAGAAAGTCGATGGAGATGTCGACCGAATTTTCCATGAATCACCAGAGGGAGACTCGTCGAAGATGAAATATTCTGCGTGGACCGTAGTGAAGAACCCGTTAGCAGTGATTTTCGGCATACTTCGGTTGGCTGCATTTGTCGTCGGCAATCTAGCTTTCGCAGCGAAGATGGTCGCTTCAGGAAAAGCCAATCAGCTCACGTTGAAGGGTGGCGGACGAACACAATGTCTTCAGGCTGCCAAACAGCTTTCCGATAAACACGAAGTGGAATGGGAAGCTGTAGACGTCTCTCTAATAGAACGGGCCAAGTTGGTCCCTCGGCACTTGACGTTGATGAGCTGGCTTGCAGTCATTTCTCCTGATCTCGGTGACACTGGCATTGAGCGGTTCGATTCCCTGGATGATTGCGACCTTAGGATCGGTTGCCTTCGCGACGACGATAGGGACGAGACTTGGCGATGTTCGTCGACCAATCAGGGATGAACGGATGTTTGAGAATATACACTCAGCCTGTGAGAAGCACGATAGTTCACAGGTTGTTCTGATTACCGGCGAGAACCATGTTCAGGGCGTCGCCTCGAATGCGGCGCATTGGAATGTAGACTACGATACGTTCTGGCTTTCCTCTACAGCCGATATTAAGGACTAATTGAAACAGGTACGCGCTACTCCGGAGAGTCTATTTACCCCTCAATGGGTGAGGGGCTCGCTGTACTGGCGGGTTCCCTGAATACGGTGAGAACGATGGCAACTAGAGACATCTACGAAACTGGCTTCGACGAAGATGTCCGAACGGAATCGAGTGCGAACCAGTGTCCCGAGTGCGACGGACGGGTCACCACGAATGCGGTCGAAACGGTCTGCGAGGACTGTGGGCTGGTCATCGACGAACAGCGTATCGATCACGGGCCGGAGTGGCGGGCGTACGACGACGAGGAGCACGAGCGAACGGGTGCTCCACTCACTGCGGCCCGCCACGATCGCGGCCTGTCGACAGAGATCGGTCGCGGTACCGACGCGAAGGGGAACGAGATCTCCGGGCAGAAGCGACGGCGACTCGCGCGGATGCGCCGTGAGCAGACCCGTGGCCGCTGGCGGTCGAAAGCAGAACGGAATCTCGCCCACGGATTGGGCGAAGTGCGTCGGTTGGCGAGTGCCCTCGAACTCTCCAATTCGGTCCGCGACCAGGCGTGTCAGCTCTTCCGGAGCGCCCAGAACGAGGATCTGCTTCGTGGCAGATCCATCGAGGCCATCGCCGCGGCCAGCGTCTACGGAGCCTGCCGGTGCAACGGCCTCTCGCGGTTAGTGGACGACGTCAGCGAGATGGCCCGCGTCGCGGAGTCACGGGTCACGAACGCGTACAAAACGTTGAACGAGGAGCTGGGGCTGCCTGCCGAGCCCGTCTCCCAGCATGTTCGTGCCCCGTCTCGCCTCGGACCTCGAGTGTCCGGACGAAATCCGACAGCGTGCCCGAACGCTCGCAGAGCAGGCCGAGGAGCGCGGCGTCACGACGGGCGTCCATCCGGCCGGGTTCGCCGCGGCCTGCCTCTACAAGGCGGGACAGGAACAGGGACAATGGGTGACGCAAAGCGATGTCGCGGAGACAGGGAACGTCACGCCAACTACGGTTCGGACGCATCATGAGACGTTAGAGGAGCAGGTAGCCTGACAACGCACCTGCACAACTATTGCCGTTAGATAGTTTTCTCAGGAAACTATTTGTTCATAGCGCGCATAGCACCCAGTATGACCGAGACGTGGGACGACGTCAACGAGCAGGTCAAAGCGGACTGGAAAGACGACACCACACCGTTTGAACGTGTGTACGAAATCGTCGAACAGACCCACGACGGGCAGTCGGCCGCCGAGATCGCCGACCGGGCCCTCGTGAGCGAGCCGACGGCACGTCGCCACTGCAAGACGCTGGTGAACACAGGGTTCGCCGAGACGGAACCGGACGGCCAAACGACGCTGTACAAGCGCAACAGCGACCGGGTGTTGATGTCCCGGATCCGCGAGCTGCGTGAGGAAGTCGATCGGCCGGAGTTGCTCGACAGTATTCAAGACATGAAGGCTGAAATCCGGCGCTACGAGAACCGCTACGACGTGGTGTCGCCGGAAGAACTCGCCCAGCAACTCGACGCCGACGAGACGGAGGGCTGGGACGACCTCACCGCGTGGCGGACGACGCGGCAGAATCTCGCTGTCGCACAAGCCGCACTCGCCTACGACGAGGCCAGCCACCAGCTCGCCGTATGAACGGTAACGACCGTGCCGGCGAGTTCGGGCCGATCTATCTTCCGGCGCTCCAGCGGATTCGTGACCTTTGGCTCGAACTCGAGCCGCTCGTTGACACAACGTCGTACGATGATGTTGTCGCCCCCACGGAACTGCAGATCACTCTTAGCGATGGGCTCGGCGGCGCCGACAGCGCTCGGCTCGATATCCAGTGGAGCGAACTGGGGATGTATTCATTCCACTACGTCGATAGCGACGACGTCAATTGGCGATTTGATCGCCATCCGAATACACACTCTCCCGAGATTCATTTCCACCCTCCGCTCGAGGCCGCGACGACGGCCGCCGAACCATCCTGTATCGACGTGACCGAGGTTTCACTCGTCACTCGTGCCGTCCACACGATGTGGCGTGCAGCGTACGAGGACGACGACATAGAGCAGCTGAATAACGCCTCAAACCCGCCGTAAGCGACATTAGCGCATTGTTCGGTCAGCCACGTCCGACATCTGCTCACGAACGGCTTCGACATCCGAGTAGAGCGCCAACGCGTGCTTGATGAGGCGACGGTCTTCCAGATTCTCCTCCCATCGCGTGATCACGTCGCGGCGCTCGCAGAGCTCGGCACTTGCCAGGTCGCTGTCGGCGAGCGAATGTTCGAGATCTTCCCACGTCTCGACATCGTAGGTCGCCTGCCACGATCAAAATCAGCAGGACCTTCGGCCACCTCGAGCCCGACTCGACTGGGACGGGTCGGAGCTCCGGGGAACCACTGCTGCGGTCGGGCGTTGTGAGTTCCGGACGCCCCCCAGGTGTGGCTCTCCGGTAACCGGTGCTCGCTGCAGAACTCCTGGCCACAGCGCCGGCACTCGTAGGGCAGCTTATCGTCTCCGTCGCAGCCGGGATCGGCGCACCCCATTCCACTGAAAAGTGAGAGCGACCCGACGTAATGATTGCCGCGTCGGCCCCTTGTTTGTAAACAAGTGGTGTCCCGTCGACTCCACTGCGCGTGAAAAGACACTTTACCTGTCGCTTATACCTACAGGTATGCGAAAAGCCCTCATTCTGATTGTCGCCGCCTTAGCGGTCTGTTCTGCAGTTCCGGCAGCATCAGCACAGGCGGATGACTTCCGTGTGGAGGTTGCGAGTCCGGGAGAGGTTCAGCAAGGGAACGTCGCGACGATCTCCGCAAATGTAAGCGCTGGAAAGGCGCTAAAGGGTGAATCACGCAACGTCACAGTCGAGCTCTCTATCTCCGAGAAGACGCTTAATACGACGACGATAGAGATCGATAGAGGTGAGTCCAAAACCGTGAACTGGAGTATACTCTGGGACAAACCTGGGACCTATTCCATTGAGGTGACTGCCGAGTACGATACAGGAATGTTTGACAGTGAGTCGGCCTCCGACTCGGCCTCGCTGACCGTGTCTGAGAATGAGCAGGACTCTACCGATGCCGGTGATGATGGGAGCGACAACGAGAGTACTGGGGAAGCGGACCCAACACCCTATGAGATGTGCAAGGACCGCGCAGAGGAGAGCTGGAAACTAACCTATTTCCAGTGCAATCTAGATTTCGGTAAGCCCCTGTTTAGCGGATACGACTGGTTCTAGAATCTACTCTTTCGGCCGACAATAGACTGAAATTCTCGGTTCTATCTGTTCATGAGGTTCCCTGTGCGGAAACAGGCCTCTTCGCACGTGCAATTGGTGCAACTTCATACCGCATTGAGAGTGTGCGCTATTCCTGCTAAGTATAGAGAACTACTGAACACCTGTTTCACCACGGTTTGTGTCTAACTAAGAATATTTCAACGGACCCTCGAGAGTCTATTGCGATCGAAGGCGTCCGGACGTTGAAATGCGATACCGACAGAAGCTGTGAGCCCACCGATGCACAACCGATATTCTGACTTTGAGGAACTGCGGCCGACCGGCGAGGCGTCCCACATTCCGGACACGAGGCTGGACGACGGGTGTGAGGGTGCCCCCCGGCGGCAGCGCGTCGCGACGAGCGCTGGTGGCTACCCCGATGCGCCGACGGTAACCGACGTCGAGTGCCGGTCCTGTGGGGCGTCAGTCCCAGACGGCCAGACAAAATGCCGGTTCTGTCTCACCAACCATCTCGGAGGTGACGCCACTAACACGAACGAGACAGTGTCGACGACGTTCCTCGGCATCGTCCACCTGGTCGTCGAGTCGACCACGTTCTACGGCGCTGTCGCGAAGGGCGGCGCCGCGGCGAACTTTCTCTACGCCAACGAGGCGGAGCCGGCCGTCGACGACTACACGCTCATCTACGATCTCGACGAAGCGCCGGCGCGCCAGCTGGCCGAGCAATGGCCCTCACTTCCCGACGCCGTACAGGTGTCGTCAGCGGAGGGAGAGCGGCTTCTCAGTGCCGCCCGTGACCGGGCTGGGTGGCACGGGCAGGAAGTGTCGGAGCGTCAGGAACAGGCCCCGACGCGGCTCTACGACCAGCGTGGGGACGGCATCCGCGACGCGTCGCGTCTCGACGCGGTCCTCGACGACTCCGACGATGCGGTGTGGCTGGTTCCAGCGATGACGCTGACCGAATCCGCCGGCGAAGCTGCGGCTGATCGCCAGGCGTCGTTGGTACCGACGACGCAGGAACTCGACTGTCAAACCTGTGAACGGGCGACCGACCATCGGTTCAAGACCCACGAGTCGGCCCCGGATGAGGCGTGGACGGGACAACCGATCTGGGAGTGCCGGGTGTGTGGCTCGGCTCGCTACGGCCCCAGCAAAGCGGGTCAGGACTCGTCTTAACCAACATAGCGACACAGAAACACACCAATGTTGGTTAACGAGCAGGCCCAATCCGACAGCTACCCGCAGCCGGAGAGGTTTCTCTGCGCCGTGAATCGGCGAGGCGCTTCAAATGGACCCACGCAACACACCCGGATATCGACTGCATCGCTCACTCACCAATCTCAAGCGCATCGAAACGGCCGGACTCGACGACGCCGATCAGGAGCGAATCGAGGCAGCGAGGACACTCCTCCAGAACGTGAGTCTACTCACCCAACCTCAACACAGCGAGGACGCCGATACACACGTCGAGTCCTGAGCGGCGTCGCAGCGCGGGATTTGGCTGGGTCGCCTCGGAGAGTGTTTATCGCCCCCGAGAAGGGTGCGGGGCGAACCAGTCGTGGACGGCCTCCGTGGGGCAAACCAGATGCGGGCGCGTTCGACAGCGCGCTGGTGGGGCGACCAAGACAACCAGTCAGTATCAGAGGGTGATGAGTCGTGACTGAACTCACAAAAACGCTGGAACTGAAGCTGGTAGATCCGAACGCACACAAGCGGGAGAAGCTCCGTGAGACGCGGGCGGCCTACCAGCAGGCGCTCCAAGAGGCCTTCGAGGCCAACTGTACCACCTTGGGGGAAGCGAACGACATCGTGGGTGACTATCAGCTGAGCGGTTACGCAAAGAACGCCCTGAAGCGGTATGTCCCGCAGCTGACGACGACCTATGGGGCAAATGAACTCAGTGACGATCACCCTGTCCGCTTCACCAACGAGGGGGTGAAGATCGACCACAAGCCCGAAAACACGATCGAGTGGTACGTCAAAATCCCTCACCACGAGGATTACCACCTCTGGGTACCAGCACAGCCGAACCCTGAGCAACGGGACTGGCTTGAAGCAGTGATCGCTGGCGATGCAGACGTGGGGAAGGTCGTTTGCTCAAGCGGGAGGGAACGTGGTATTTCCATCTCATCGCGACCCGTGACATCCCGCTCAACTCCGAGGTTCCTCCCGAACAACGTACACCAATCGGCGTCGATATCGGGGAGGCAAGTCTCGTCACGGTGTGTCACCGCGACGAGCATGGGTCCCCGACAAACCCTGAGCTCTGGACGGATGAAGGGAAGACCGTTCGTCGACTCCGCAAGCGTTACTTCACCACGATGCGGCGACTCCAAAGTCGCGAGAGCGAACGGATCGTAGACACCTTCGGCGACGAGCTGTGGGCGCAAATCGACGATATCCTCCACATCGTCACCAGGGAAGTGGTGGAGTACGCCGAGTCAGTCGAGACGCCGGTTCTCGTGCTCGAGGATCTCACCTACATCCAGGAGTCGATGGATTACGGGGACTACATGAATCGCCGGCTTCACGGCTGGGGATTCGCCAAACTCCACGCACAGATCACGTACAAAGCCGTAGAAAGGGGGATCCCCGTTGCAACAGTCGATCCAGAGAATACTTCTCAAGAGTGCCATGCGTGCGATGAGAGGGGAAGCCGGCCTCAACAGGCGACGTTCATATGCTCCAACGACGCCTGTTGGATCGAAGAGTACCAGGCAGACATCAACGCCGCACTCAACATCGCAGATCGCTACCTCAGCGGAGAGAGTCGTTCCAGAGAACACGAGAACGACGATGACTCGGCTGAGGATGGGGCCTCGTTGACCGGGCCACAAGACAGCCAGGCCGATGCTGAAACCCAGCAGGCGACGCTTGGAACGTATGCGTCTTGAAACCGTATAGCTGAGCAACCGCTCAGCTTTGAAATCCCGTGTCGGGATTTCCACATCAAACTGGTGTGGGCGGAGGTCAAGGGACATCGCGCACTCTTTCCGAGCGATATACCGAGCGGTGCTTTCCAGTGGACGTCGGAGTATTGTGAGATACTACAGGCGATGAAACAGCTGCTCAATACGTGTGCGAACTGCGAAGTTGTGGTGGCTCGGTCGTCACCACTGAACGCGGTTCTTCTTACGTGATATCTGTCCCTAACACGTCGAAACTCCGCGGTAACTCCGAGTACGGGTCAAGGTGTTTGATTGATATCGCCGGGTTCCGAATCGCTTCAGCACCCGATTCGTTCCGTTGTTTCAAATGCAAGGATACTGTGACGGCTGTCACTCGACGGGTCGATGCGAGCTGCCGGCCAACTTCGGTACGAATGTCGTCAACGAGCTCCTCGGCGACGTCAGCCCCGAACGGCGCGTCAATATGCAGGATATTCGGGTGTTCCTTCCCGAATTTCCGACGCGCCTTATCTACTTGCCCGGCGACGCGAGACACCCGGTTTCTCTCGAAACGCGACGGCACACAAGAGAATTTCAAGCCCGTGAACAAAGTCCGGGCAGGCGTGTCAATTAAATCTGCGTTGAAACACGATTCGACATCATTCACACCGAGATCGTCCCCGACGGCCATCTTCACGAGTGGTTGCAGGTACGTTTCATACACCTCATCATGCTTCGCAAGCGCATCCTGCCCAGTATCGATCACCCACACCCCTTCCTCGTGCCGTTTTTCGATGTTAAACACCGTCAAGGTTCCGAATGGCAACGATACTGATACCGACCCGTTCCGTACACGCTCCGGGAGATTGTCAGTTACACCGGTAAGATCGCTCATCTCCGGCTCAGACGAGTACTCGTAGACGGCCGCGTGACCCGGGTCTAAGTGCTGGACGGTCCGGTTGTTGAGTTCATTAGCGATGCTTTTTGCTTTCTCAACTGATTTGCTCACCGCATCAACACGTTTGCATTCAACGAAAACTTTAAACGGTGTTCTAAGTAGGATATCCGGCGTTTTCGAATCGGAGCGGTCCTCGGCGAGGAACTGCACGGTGTGCCCGCGGCGGTCGTAGAAGTACCCGGTTCGGAGCTCGTACAGTGTGCGTTCATAGTGCCGTGAGTTCCGAATCCCGTCTCTGAATTGCTCTGCGAGAGTAACGTCAATTGGTTCGAACGTGGCCGGATCGACGACGGTTGCATCGGACTCGGTTAACTGTATGACGCACCGACCGAGGTCGAGGAATTCCAACGTCGGCATCGATAACTCCGGGAAATGCGATTCGAATTCATCTTCGACGTACCCGAGTTCTTTCTGGGCGCGTCGATAATTCTGCACGAGTTGAGGGGCTGTTTTGTGCGAATCGGTGTCCCGGTACTTTTCGACTTGCTCCTCAAGCCAACGTTCGCCGATGAATTCGGCGGCTTTGCCAAAGCAGTCGTCTTGGGGTAATCGCTCAGGCATCAATTATAGTGTGATTGTTCTGATCATCTGTTTCGTTCATATGTTTCAGAGTTACCCTGCCGGTGTAGTGGTTTTGGAGGTGTGTCCGATGTCTTCCCATTCTCGTCCAGAATGGAGTCAAGTCGGTTTCTCACGATGCCCGTCACCCAGTTTGTCACGATTTCCTAGCCGGGAAGTGAGGTTAACGTAGACAGCATACTACATAGTAGCGTTGAGTACGCAGCTAGAATCTAGTGACGACTTGTTCTATATTTCGCAAGTGGGAGTGCGTTCACTAAACTCCCTGTACTTACTGATTGTGGACGAATACAGTGTGGCAAGAGGGCTGTAGCAAACCTGAGTGATAGCACACGCTCCACTACAGCCATTGGGGCGCAGCGAACCTCAAGCTCAAGCACCGAATCTCGGCTGAGTCGCCGTTCGGTGGCGACGACACCGACTCCAAGTGGGCGAAACAGCTGCTGGCTGAACTGGCCGATGGCCTTGAGGCAGATGCGGTCGACGGCTACCTCGCCGGCGAGGATCGACCGTCGACGGTCGTCGAACCGAAGCCCCGCGCCACCGGGCTCATCCTCGACGAGATCGTCGCTGACCATCTCGACTACCTCCACCACGAGGGGTTCTTCGTGGTGTCGACGACGTTCGAGGTGAGCGCCTATCGGACGCTGTGGTTCGGCCTCCAGTACGACTCGGAGACGGTCGAACAGGGAGAAACAGTCGGGAACGGCGCGCTCGCGACGGTGCGCTGGTACGACGGCGAGCTGGTCGGTGACGGCCACCTGCAGAGACAGTTCGCGGCCCTCAAAGACGTCGTCGGCGACATGCTCGACAAGGGCGTCTTCACGCCGTCGACGGCGAGACAGTACCTGAAACGGAAGCTGGCCGAGCGAGTCGGAGACCGACAGGAGCTGCTCATTCCGACCGGAGAGTCACCCTTCGAGAAGGCGAGCCTGAACCACTCCTAGTTCGATCTGCTTCGTGGCAGGTCCTGTTTTTCAGGGGTCAGAATGGGTGAGCCCCGCCATAGGCTCGTGATTCGATGACCTCAGACGACGACCCGTTTCACGACTGCGAGTTGGATCCCGAGGCGATCCTCGGGACACACACCTTCGAAGACGTCCTGTTCACCGACGAGACGGAAACCTCGGTGAACGTGCTGACCGGCGAGACACCGGCACATTCGCAAGCAACCGTCGAAGAAGCGAAAGAGTTCGCTGCGAGTATCGACACAGAGACGCCCCAGATCGCGCTTCCCGCTTCCGTCGAGTCGCAGGTCGAAACACAGAGCAAGCCCTACACGGCGGCCGCGTTCTTCCACTTCAAGGCGACAGGCTCGCTCGAACGCCACCGTGCTTACCACGCCGCCTACGAAGCGGACGCGTTCGCCGTCGACTTCGCGGCTGACTACGCGTCGGGCGATCTAACCATCGCTGTCGAACGAGCGGACGAATCCTGAGAAAAGGAGGACAGAGGGTGGTTTTGCTGGCCTGTCGGGAGAAGCAGACCTAGCATAGATGAATCCAAACTATGCTTTTCACAACGCTAATCAGTAGATCAATCACTGAGTGGGACAGTAACCGTTACGAGACTTCCACGAGGGTTGGCATCCTGAATATCAATAGTCCCGCCAAGTTCTGATACGACCCAGTTGACAAGCCATAGTCCCAAGCCATTACCATGAAGCAATGGGGACTCCTCTCCCTCACGTAGCACTTCCCGTTCATTACTCGGAATCCCAGGACCGTTGTCCCGAACGATGACAGTCCCATACGGGGTATTCCTATAGTTCTCTGTTTCCATTGATACGGATACCGACGGTTCCTCCGCATCATTATGCTTGAACGCATTCACCACAAGTTCCTGAATCGCCGTCTGTAACTCCATATTAGCAGTAAGTGACGTTTCAGAAATTGAGATGGTGAGCCCGTCTTCAGGGACCGCAGCATCAGCCAGCGCCCCCTGAACGACTTCGTCTAGAGAATGCACTTCCTGATCAGCAGATTCCTCAGTAAATGTACTTTCAATACGGCGTGCCTGCTGGCTTATTTGAAGAAGATCGTCGACTGCTTGAGAGATCTCGGAGAGTGCAGATTCCTGTTGACTCGTTCCGGATTCGGCCAGCAGGTCTGCATACCCCTCAATAACGTTCAGTTCGTTTCGTAAGTTATGACGAAGAACACGATATAACACCTGGAGTTGCTGCTGGCGGCGTCGTTGTTGCGTTATCTCGGTGTTGACAGCAACGAGATAGTCGACATCGTCTGATCCCATCGTGATCGGCGCGATAGTCTGGTCGATATACTGGCGACGACCATCTTTGCGCCGATTGATGAGTTCGTTCTCCCATGTCTCCCCAGATAACACCGTCTGCCAGAGATCGCGATAGAACTCCTTATCGTGCGCTCCAGATTTCAGAATCCGTGGATTCTTCCCGATCACCTCCTCCCGGTTGTACCCCGTCATCTCGGTGAAGGCAGAATTAACGAACTCAATCGTCCCGTCCGGCTCAGTGATATAGATCGCGTGTCCGGCGTGTTCAACTGCCTGTTGGAATATCTGTGCTTCTTCGCGGGCCCGTATGTCAGCAATTGCGCGCCCGATTGTATTTCCGAGATGAGAAAGAATGTCCCGTTCTTCGCCGACAAACGCGTTCTCGCGTTCGGTGTATAGGTTCAAAATCCCGTAGATTTCGTCATCGTAGTGAATTGGGACAGCAGCAGTCGCTCGGACTCCAAACTCTGCTAACGAATCACGCCAGGGCTCCATCTCGGATGCTGTCGATACGTCTTGGACAGTACAGACGGACAGTGTTTCGAGTGCCTGGCCAGTAGGACCCTGGCTGGTCTCCGTTCCGTCGGTCGTCACGCTAACGTGGTTGAGGTACTCCGCCGCCTTCCCTCCCGTTGCCCGGGGCTCAACGCGAGCGTGTTCTTCCGCACTCTCACCCATCCAAGCGAACTGATACGCCCCCGAGTCGGACAGGTTTTGACAGACGGCAGTTTCGAGCTCGTCTCTACTCGAGGCCTGAACAACTGCTCTCGTCGTCTCGTGGAGTGTCCGGTTGATACGATTCAGTTGTGCAAGCTGGTCCCGCTGACTCTCAAGTTGCCGAGACTGCTCCCGGCGCTCTGTTACGTCACGGATACAGAACACAACTCTCGAGCTATCCTGCACATCCAACGTGCTCGCTGAAATCTCCGCCTCGATTTTAGATCCTTCTTTAGTCGTACAAACAAGGTCGTCAGTTCGGTCACGCCCCTTAGTTAGCACACGCTCTATGAACTGCTCATAGGCGTCGCCGTTTGTTGGGTGCAGGTCCGTTGAAGCGGAAAGTGACCGAAGTTCTGACTCAGAGTATCCAAGCACTTCCCCGGCACGAGGGTTGCAGTCAAGGACCTGATCCCGTTCAGCATCAATAACGAGCATCGCGTCGTTGACTGATTCGAAAACGGCCCGATACTGTTTCTCGGTGCGTTCCAATTCGTTAGAAAGGTTCTTCGAGAGCCGTCGTCGCTCCAGTAAATTCTTGAGGCGGTGTTTGAGCGGTGACGGGTCGATTGGAACTGAAACCGTCTCGTCGATAATCTCCCATACTCCGCCTTCGAACGAAGAATCATCCGTACTGTGAACGAGAACGATAGGATGGAAGGGCGGTTCTTCTCTACCTTTTCGGGACTGAAGCCAGTCGCGATGACGGGCGAGTGCCGGTTCATCAACGAGAAGGATATCCGCTTGGGAAGATCCTCCCGACGGTGAAACACCACAGGGTGTGAACTCAGACAGCTCCCGAAACCACTTGGTTAACTGGCGACGGTTCTCGTCGTGTTCAAACAGGAGCCCAACCACAGCGGACTTCCCAGTCGGAGTTGAATCCTCCTCAGCTTGCTCATCGTTGTCCATCCTACGAACCCCCGTCGGTCCCGGCGGACTCAGAATCAGGTTGTTCAAAGAATACATCAGTGACATCGAAACGCGCACCACCAGTATCGCTCTCTGTTACGGAAACGGTCCAGTTGTGTGCGTCTGCGACCTGTTCAACGATGGAGAGCCCGAGCCCGGTGCCGTCTGACTGTGTACTAAACCCCGATTCGAAGATGCGTTCCCGTTTTGCTTCCGGGATTCCATTCCCGTCGTCGGCAACGTAGAACCCATCCGCAAGTACTCCGATAGTGACTGTCACTGGTCTCTCGTTGTGATCCTTTGCGTTCCGAAAGAGATTCGTGAACAACTCCATCAACGCACTTCGGTTCGCCCGAATGGAACACTGTCCATCGATTTCAACGACTAATTTTGATTCGCCCGAATCGAACTCATCCCATGTTTCTCGGGCGAGTGCATCTACTGAAACCAATTCGAAATCAGACGCCGAATAGTCCTGGCGGACGAGCGTCAGTACATCGCCGAGGAGGTCCTCAATACGTTCAAGTGCCCGTGCAGTCCGCTCGAAGTATTCGTCATCGCCGTCCTCACGAGCGAGTTCAAGATTTCCCTGAGCGACACTCAACGGGTTGCGAAGATCGTGTGAGAGGATACTGGCGACCTGTTCTAACTGTCGACGTTCCCCATAATCGACCGACAACCGGTACCACCGAAGAAGCGATTCGATTCGTGGTCGGAGCTCGGCCATCGAAATCGGCGTCGTGATGACATCGTCAACGACCTCCCAGACCGACGGGTCAATACGCTTGACATCAGTTGAAGTGACGAGTAAACACGGGCGGATGATCGGTTCTGATGCTGTGCGTACAGCCTGGAGTTCTTCGTAACAATGTTCGAGTCCTGGTTCGTCGACGATATAAAGTGCAAACTCAGACTCTGACGGTATCGAATCAGCGGTTGTAACGTGGTAGTCTGACTGTAGCTCCCTCGCGAGCATCTGTCGATTGTTCTCGTGGCCAAAACAGAGGAAGACCTCTTCGTCTACATCGAACTGATTAACCTCGACAGGAGTGCCGGATTGCTTCGGCATCAGATTCCCCACCCCAGAATCACGTCGAGCATTAGCCCTCTGTCGAGGCATCATCGGTCCATTCCGGTGTCCCTGAGAGAATCCCACGAAGTCCCGTCAACGGGTCACCCACTTCGAGGCCGTTCTCCGTGATCTCGAGTTCGCGAAGCGAGCGTTCGAAGTCGCTTGTCCGCTTCTTGAGAACGCCGGCAACCTTGCGGAGCTCTCCACCGTATTCGATATGACGGAGGAACAAAATATTGTCCGCGAGATAGCTCACGCCTGAATCGGTCGCACTGAACTCCTCCATTAACGTGCTTGACTCGTCAACGAGGATTACAGTCACCCCCATATTCGTGAGATACCGACACAGTGCGTGGAGTTTTCGTGTGAGGTCCTGTTGGTCGCCCTGGATCGAGATCTGATACCCCCTAATCCCATCGATCATAACAATATCTCCCCCGTCATCCTCTATCTCTCGCCGGACTGCCTGTGCGAACTGCTGCGGCGACATGTCTAGGGGCTCTAGTTCTTCAAGCGCTAGTGTCCCCGTTCCTCCATCTCTCGAACGGGGATATCGATCGCCTCGCACCGAGTTCGAAGCGTTGCCGCACTCTCTTCGAAGAGATACATAAGCGACCGCTCACCGCGCTCAGCGGCTTCCTTCATGAAATGCGTCCCAAGCGTCGTCTTCCCCGCACCGGTGGGTCCGCTAATGATGGTGACAGTCCCTCGTTCGATACCTCCATTTAGCATTTCGTCCAGTGCAGGTACACCCGAGGAAATCGCTTCTGATTCGAACTGCTTGTCGTGCTTGCCGGGATGAAGTTCTGGGTAGACTGCAATACCCGCGTCAGTGATTTCCATCGCGTGATGTCCGTCCTGAATCGAGGAGCCACGGAATTTCGGCACGTCGATGGTGTGGCCCATCGCCGAGTCTCCGAGTTCAATCGTGCCGTCACTCATAAATTGTAAGTCGTCGTCCGGCTTTGCGTCGGTGGCTTGTGTCGTGAACAGGACTGTTGCCCCATTCTCGCTGAGCATCCGCATGAACGAGAGCGCCTGTTTCCGAAACTGGTACTCATCGCCAGTGAGGTATCGGAGCTGAGTGATCGGATCGACGAACACGCGGTCGGGTTCCAGTTCGGTTACTTTGTCCGAAATAGATTCAACGAACGGATCCCGTTCCACCTGACTCGATTCAAAGATGTCGTACCCCTGGTCGTCTGTAAAGAAGTCAGATTTGGGACTCAAATCCAGGAAGTCGATGTCCGTAAGGTCAAAGCCGAGCTGAGCCCCGTTCTGTTCGATATCTTCAATTTCCTCTTCGAGGTTGATGTACAGCGACGTCTCGCCGTTCGCAGCACCTGTAGTGAGGTAGTGCAACCCAAGAATGGTTTTCCCCGTTCCTGGCCGCCCGCGAACCAGGTAACTCCGCTCTGGAATAAGTCCGCCACGGAGTATTTCATCAAGTCCGGAAATTCCAGTGGAAATACGACTGACTGTTCCCTGCTCCTTCGTGGTTGTATCAGTAGTGTCGTTCATTATGTTTCTGAGGCCTCTTGTTTGGAGGAGATCACGATCTCACCGTCAGCGTGAACCGTCACAAGAAATTCACAGTATGGAAAGATGATTCGGCCGGCCCGCCGGTCCCGCTCGTTGTTTCCGATTGGCTCAAAGAGTTTGTCCAGGGCGTCCGTATCGACTCTGTCAAAGAGCGGAGGGCGACCTGTGGAGTCAACATCGGATATCGCCTCAATGATAACGGCAAGCGTCGCACTGAGCGACTGGTCCGATTCCCACTCGTACGCTGCGAAATATGTCTCGGTCGAACGATGGTACCGGACGCGAGCGGTCTCTGTTTCTATAATCTCATCCGCTTCACGATTGGGCGTCTGATTATTATTCACCATATGAATCACCCCCAGTATCGTCTCCGAGTCGGCGTACGATTTCGAGGAAATCCCTGTCATCGAATTTCCCGTTCACCTCCGCCGCAGTCTGTTCAAGTTCCTCAATCCGAGTTTCAAGCCAAGCAAACTCCTCACTCGACGAACGTTCTGATTCGCTGAGCTCCGACTCTAAATGAACTCGTTTCCTCGTGAGCGCGTACAGGTCCCGAACAGCCCCCTCGTAGTTCCGCTGGTTATCGAGTCGGCGGACTCTTTTGAGAAGTTCGTCCTTCTGGATTGGTTTGACGAGGTAGTCGTCCAGTGGCATCTCCACGATGTCGATATCTGGATTGACTGCAGTAACCATCGCCTGACGACACTTTGGATAGTTCCGGGAAATCCAATCAAGGACCGCATCACCGGACTCATCCGGGAGTCGGCGGTCGATGAGTGCAATATCTACGTCTTGATCAAACTTATCACGTGCTTCAGCTGCGGTATACGCGGTTCGAACGCTGTATTCGTCTGAGAGCCAGACTGTGTATAAATCGGCAAGCCCTTCTTCGTCCTCAAGAACCAGTACGGTTGTCTGGCTGTCGCCAGATTCTGGTGAAGTGGACATAAAGGGATGTATGCCAGTCGTGGATTTCCAGTGTCAAAAGCTAAGGGCTGATATATCCGAAGTGTTCCCTAGAGGTGACTAATATATCCACACCCGCCGATTGTGGAATGGTTACTTCCAGCTCCGTACCGAATCCGAAGGGTAACTGCTTCCGAGGATTGCATCCAGTAGTTTTCGTTCAGCAGTCCGGAGATGTACGTTGAAGGACGACGAGGAGATATCCATCTGCTCCGCGAGTTCTTGCCCGCTAAGACCCTTCGGCGACTCGAAATAGCCGCCGTGATACGCGAGTTCAAGTGCCTCACGCTGCCGATCCGTCAGATTCTGAAGAGCTTGGTCGCCAACTTCGGTCTGCCGACGCGGATAGTCAGTCAGGTCATCGGTTCCAAGCAGGGTCGAATCAGGATACTCAGTCGAAACGATATCCACAACCCGGTGAACGGGAATGGTCGGCGGCGTCACAAGTCGGACGCGGACACTGTCCTCACTAGTCCCCATAATACTCTCAAGACGAATTCCGTACCTCGCCAGCACACTGGCGATGAACATCTCAGTAATGGTGATTTGAAAGAGAATACCATCATCGGACTCACTAACTTCCGTGATTGAGGAGATAACGGTCGCTTGCTCAGCTGCCTCGATAAACTGCTGTGCTGAACAATCATAGACACGCACGAAGACCGTTGCTTCGTCACCTTCCTGCTCGCGGAGCCCCTCGAAAAAGAGTGTGCACTGGCTGTTTCGGGCGATACGGAGCAGTGGACACGCTGCGGATTCAACGCTGAACTGGACCACAGTCCCTTGACGGGATAGAATCGCACTCGTCCGTTCGGCCTCTTTAATTGCATACCCCATAATTTCGCCCCAATCGGAGAGGACATCCCGAATTCGATCCGTGATAGCATCACGGTCCTCAGCGTATAGAGTGAGAACGCCGTAGAGGACATCTTGGAACATAATCGGGACAGCGATAACCGAAGAAAGTTCCGGCTGATCGCCTCGCGCCGCCATGGTTCCTGTTGGACATCAGTTGCAGTATTACTGACAATTGTCGGGTTGTTTGTCTGGGCAGTTTGAACAGCTGGGTCGGAAGCCATATTGTCGAGCGTTAGTGGACATAAATCGAGGTAGCCCTGGTCTCGACCGGCCCACGTGCGTGGGATGAGTTCGTCGCGTTCAGGAGAGAGTTCACCGACCCATCCAAACGAACGGATCAGTATTACTGAGAACCTCACAGACCTCCTGTTCAAGCTCATCCCGGGTCTCGGATTGCGATGCAATTTGGGTGAGCTTCCGAATTCTCGTGTTGAGATCTTCAACACGCTCTAGCGTTTTCGTCTTTGTTTTCAGGTCTTGTTCACGACGTCGGAGTTCCTGCTCGCGGTTGACGCGGGTGAACACTGATTCGGCGTTCCGCGCCAAGAGTTCGAGGAGCCGTTGGTCTTCTTGGTCGAATGTGGCAGCAGTCGTCGAACCACAGATAATGACACCAAACTCTCCGATCGGCACAATGAGCTGACTTCGAATCGGTGTATCTGAATTGTACACTTCCTCCCGAGAGCGGACATCGCCAACACTGATTGCCTCGTTCGAGAGGAACACTTCACCGGCAAGACTTTCAGTGAGTGGAAGTGATGGAAGTTCTCCAATAACATCCATAACATCCTCAGAGTATGCTACTGGCGACAGTGTTTCATCATCGGTATCGACTAGATTAACGGAGATGAGTTGTAGGTCAAGCGTATCAACTGCCGTGTCGACGATTGACTGGGCAATTTCCAAATCGGATGTTGCCCGTACGAGTTCGCCAGCACTCTCATGAAGTTCTTCCAGCGTGTTCTCGTACCAGACATAGTCAGAAATATCTCGAAACAGTGCGTGAACGAGCGTCTCTTCGCCTTGATCGATCACAGAGGCCGTAATCTCGACAGGGATACGAGTCCCTTCGTCATCGATAATATGGATCTGGTCGCCGTTAGGGAGGTATCGTCGAGTTCCCCCTTCATTTGCGTGCTGTCGGATGCCAGCTTTGTACCGATCTTCCTCCTCAGTCGGATGAATTGTGAGCATGGAGTTTCCGATGAGCTCTTCCCTGGAAATCCCGGTCAGTTCTTCAGCACTCTCATTCATCTCGTGAACTGTGCCGGTCTCGTCGCCGACGAATATCGGTATAGAGGCGTTCTGAATGAGGGATTTATATCGGTCCCTTGCCTCTTGGAGCTCGCGCTCACGGATGATGCGTTCCGTCACGTCCTGCGAGACACTCATCCCGGCGACGACGTTCCCCGAATCGTCCCTAACGGGGAGCACCTGTACCTCAAAAAACCGATTCTCGAGAGGGAGCGTAGTAGCGTTTGTTTCGCCCTCAAGCGCCCTACGAAAGAGAGAGCTGAGTTCGTCTGCGTTCTCTTCAGGAAAGACATCGTGTAACCGATTGTCTCGGAGATCTTCTGGAGAGAGGTCGACTTCTTCAAAAGCTGGACCACCGACAATTCGGAAGCGGAGTTCGTCATCGAATAACGTAATCAGCCCATTTGGGAAGTGATCTACCAACGTCCGGTAGGGTTCAAGTTCGTGATCGAAGAAGGAGGTGGCCTCTAGGTCTGTGAGACGACCTATCACAAAAGTTTGAGCGCCATCTTCAACAACGTCGATCCACGCAATCGAACGGCATTCACCTTCCGCACTACAGATTGGAGTTTCACATTCCCCAGGGTCTTGGTCTCGTGAAATTATCTGCTCAAAGGTTTGTTGAGCTTTGGCCTGCTTTTCTTTGGGAACTAGCGCGTCAAAGAGATTGGAATCAAGGAGAGCGTCTCGATCATATCCAAGTTCGTCAGACAACGTTGTATCGCAGAACTCAACATCCCCTTCGACGGTTACGAACAGCAACTTCGAAGAAAGCTTATCAAGAGCAGTCTCAAAGACCTGAGGCCCCGTCATTACCCAAAACGTGGGGATAGGTATACTTGTATTATGGGTGGTGAAATCTGAGACCCAGACAGAATTCTCTCCAGGGCACGGTTATTCCATATCGCCATTGTCACCGTAGTTTATCCGCGCCGAAAGAGGGCGGCGCGCGTCGAATCATACGACGAGCGTTGGAGTGGTTCAGATGCATATGGTCATCTACGCGCTCGTAGAGGCATCGACAGAAAGCGAAGCACTGTCTGCGGGGAAAACGGTGTTCAATAAGTTAGTCGGCTCAGAGCCGCATTCCTGCGCAGTATTCGACTATTTTGTGCCCTTCGACGAGGAGGACACGTCCGTTGCGGGGAAGGCACGATGGGGGGAGTTGCCGACGGCAGCCCCCGTCGATTCCGATGACGGCCAGGACCTGCTCGAGCGTGGCTGGGAGGCGACGAAGGAGGAATTCGAGCGTAATCTCGACCGGGTGAAAGAGGCCATCGAGGAGCTCTCCGACGAGGAGATCATGCGTGACGAGGACCTCGCCCGGCACGCCTTCCACCAGGTCGGTGCGTACGATGGCCCGACAATCTTCCTGTACACCGAACACGGAACCGGCATTCGTCACCGTGGACAGCTGGATCGACTCCTCGAGGAGAGTGAAGTGCTCTGGATCGTGCCCGCTGACGTCCACTTCTAACCAATGCCTCGCATCACCAACTGGCGACGCGAGAGCCGCTCGCCGACGCTTGCGTATCGGAACACCGAGACCGGTGCGCGAGCCGTCCTGCATCGAGCCCCGGACTCCTACCGGTACAAATGGCGTGGGGCAATCCTCGTCGACGGCTATCCGGTGTGGTCGCGGGGGTACGAGACGAAGGACGCGACGTCGTTCCGTGACGAACTCCGGGAGCGGCCGGCTCCGGACCTCAGCTGCCCGGAGTGTCCGAACAACGACGTTCGCGTCGGCGAGAAGGCAGCAGACGGGGCGAAAGTCCAGCGGTGGTACGACTGCCCCGACTGTGGATACGAAGCCCCCTCACGCATCGTCTACGGCCCCGAACGGTGAGTGAGTGAGCGCTGGGCGCTGTTTTTCGGCCGGGCACGAGGTGGTGGCCCGGGACGACCGGGTTAGTCAACCAATGACCCTCGAAGTACTTGACCGACACAGTGAGGCACTGTTTGAGTTCCTCTGGTGCCCCGTCTGCGGGCAGGAGGTCTTCACTCACATCCCCTTCGAGGGGGTGTTCTGCAAGAACTGCAACACCCAGGTCGAACTCCAGGAATCCCGAGAAACACGCGGCTACGAGGAGGCCGTGCTCGCCTGCTTCGATACAACCACGTCCTGGAACCTTCACGTCGACGAGAAACTGCGCCGCGGCCTGCCTGATGGGTCGGCGCGCGTGAAATCCTCGGCGCACCGGGCGCCTACAAGGTCGACTGGTGGAGTCCAGAGCCAGGAGAGGATTGGGAGCCTGTCGAGCGCGGTGAGTTTGACGACGTCGAAGAACCATCAGAGGTGTCGCACCTGGCGTAGCGAAGTTCGAGTATCGCCAACTCGTGATGTTGTTTCTGCGCCGGTGAGAGGTACCGGCGATCCAGTTTGGGTGCTGAATTTCATATACCAAGATGGGTAAATCCGTCCGCGATTGGCGAAGCCACCGGTGAGAACATGAGTCCGAATCGTATTCCTGCTGAGAAACTCATTAAGGAACTACAATCCATAGCGGATCAACTCGGTCGGCCGCCCTCACTCCGTGAAATAGACGAATTGAGCTCCTACTCGCGGACGACGTATCAAGACCGGTTCGAGAGCTGGAACAACGCTGTAGAGGAAGCAGGGCTGGAACCGGAGCACAGTAGCACAGCGAATATTGAAGACCGAGAGCTACTGGAGGAACTTAATCGACTAGCCGAAAATCTGGATAGGACACCGCGCCAGCGGGATATGGAGCAGCAGGGGAAGTACAGCGTAACGACGTATCAGAATCGATTCGGTAGCTGGAACGAAGCTTTACGGAAAGCGGATCATCAGCCTACAATACAGTGGAAACTGGACCGTCACGATCTCCTATCCGAGTTACGGCGTCTCGGGAGCCGACTTGGTTCGTCGCCGACCGCTGCTGAAATGGATGAAGAAGGGACGTTCAGTAGCTGGGTGTACCTATCGGAGTTCGGTAGCTGGAACGATGCGCTGGAAGCCGCGGGATATGACTCAAACCAGCCGGATGCGCTGTCTCGAACTGAGCTTCAGACGGAACTCAAACGGCTCATGGATGAGCTGGATCGAACCCCTCGCAAGCGGGATATGATCGGGTATGGGGAATACAGCCCCGAACCCTACAGGCGGAGGTTTGGGTCGTGGAATGCTGCGCTTCAATCGGTTGGAGCCTCCCTAAACCAACCGGATCCCTTCACCGAGGAGGAGGCCTGTAAGGAGC
The DNA here is from genome assembly GCF_029338315.1 of Haloarcula regularis. Taxonomy (GTDB): domain Archaea; phylum Halobacteriota; class Halobacteria; order Halobacteriales; family Haloarculaceae; genus Haloarcula; species Haloarcula regularis. The sequence continues at coordinate 23,579 of NZ_CP119795.1, read as the reverse complement.
TACGGACCCTCTACAAGCGGTTGGGGCGTCCACCAACGACAACAGACGTTCGGAAACATGGATCCTGTTCGCCTGTTCCAATCCTGCGAATCTTCTCATCGTGGGAAGCGGCACTCCGAGCGACTGATCAACAAGTACTGGAGGAGTACCTCCTGCGAAAGACCCTCCGTCCCACGCAACGGTTCGGCGAGAATTGGCACATCAAGCGCGAAGAAATCATCCGCCGGGACGACGAACAGTGCGTTTGGTGTGGGATGGCTCGCGAACGGCATCAGGACGAACACGGAATGGATCTCCACGTCCATCATCGAATCCCGCGGTCAGAGTTCGCCGAAGCGTCCGGTCAAGAACTCGAAGACGCCGACGTACAGCAGAATTTACTGACGGTCTGTGCGGGCTGTCACAGACAACTCGAACAGCTCCCGATTCAACCACTTCCACCGTCTGAGTGAACGGAAGAAGTTGTTTTTGCGCCGGCGAGGGGCGCCGGCGCACACGCGCCGGAGAGTATCGATGTCGACACGGAGTCAACTCCGATTCGTTCAACGAGTCGACCAGGACGGCGACCCAACTGATGACGTCCGCGTCGCACAGGTGTACCGGCATTCAGATGGGTATCCAGCAAGCGTCCTCCGAGATCTCACACAGCTGAAAGAGCTGCTCGATGCGACCCGTGCCGAGCGCGGACCGGGCTACACGGCGGCGACCTTCGTGTTCCTCGATAAGCTCTCGACGGTCGACCTCTATCTGGATGGCGACCCAGAGCGAACGATCGACGCGGCTCAGCCAGCGGATCTCCTCGAGCCGTCCAATATGGAGCATCTCGACCAGCCGCTGTTCCTGCTGGGCCACGGCGTCGAGAATCCGGCCGATGGCATCCACGGCGACGAGGAATACCTCTACGTCGTGGAACTCCCGACGGAGAACCCGTTCGACGAGCCGACCGAGTGGACAGTCAAAGTGAGCGGTCACTCCGCGTTCCCCCGGTGGGATGGGCCGACCGACGAGGCCTTCGAGCGGGCTAGCTGGCAGTTCCACGGCCCGCTGGAGAACGCCCGTAAGGATCTGCTAGCAGAGACGGTATAGAAGAGCGTAGCGCTAGAATCGTAGCTATGTTACTCGGTTAATTAAAAATACGGTGAGTGTGATAATGTCACCGCTTCATGAGGCCAGCCCAGTATTATATGGTATTATGGGTGCCACTCATCTCGATACATATCTTGAGCTCATCTCGGATAGACAGCGCCGAAGAATCATTCACCAATTACGAGACGAGACCACTGGAAAGGCAACAGTAGAGGATCTCGTTGAGCAGCTACACGACGGTGGATCGGCTCCTATGACCGAAGAGCGTACTGACCGAGATCAACTCTCGATCCAGTGATCCACAATCATTTGCCCAAGTTAGACGAGCACGGGATCATCCAGTACGATCAAGAAAGCAATATCGTTCGATACCAGTCCGACGAACAGATCGAGACCGTATTAGATGCCCTTCCCACGGAAGTGGTCCAGACATCTCCTGATTCATAATTCTCCAGCGTACCCTGTCAGTCGGCCGTTGAGTATCGGCTGAGACGGTGATTCATCTAGTCCCTGCACCGACGACGCAGTATCACCCATCTTCTTCGATAGGGCGAACGGCGACAGTGCCGTTACTCCGAACTCTCACCTCATACTCTACGAACGTGAATGAGACGGTGGTGGCGTTATCAGCAGAGCGTGTCCCATTTGATCGAATGAGTGTGTCTAAGGCGTCCGGGTCGACGGATCCGTACAGGGGCTCGATTGTAGACGGATCCATGTTCGATGCGATGGATACCGTCTCGATAACGGCAGTACTTGGTGCTACTGAGTCCCAGTCAAATTCGGTCTGAATCGTATTATCTGTATCAGGAGATGGATTCGACTTAGTCATATTTGATACCACCAACAGATGGTTCGGTCTGAGAGGACACGTGATTCATGTGAACATTTCATTCGGTGAGTATTCGTTGGTTTTCCATTAGTACGGGTTCTCTGAGTCTAGTCGCCATGTGAAAATCGCCTTCAGCACGACAACGAGACTATTCGTGTCACCCTCGCCCCAGATGGCGGTTTCCGATCGTGGGTCAGATGGAGATGCGTCTGTGCCGTTGACGAGTGCACTCACGAGCGTTTTTCGTCCGTCAATCATCATGAGTCGTCCTGCCGACGTATCCGACCAGACCCATAGCGATTCGAACATCGTCGCACCGGGGATGTCGTCCTGGATACGCTCTTGAACATCTGCTGAAACGCCGCCAGCTTGATGGAGACACCGCGCTCTGCGGCCTTACTCAACTCATCGATCAGGTCGTCGGTGAGGAGGTCCTCGACAGTCATGTAGACGATTTCTTCCTCTGCGCTCGCGAAGAACTCCCTGACTCGCTCGGTGACTGCTGACTGGCCATCGACCGTCCAGACGCCTCGTTGTTCGGCTCGTCGTTCGACGGGTTCGAGTTCACTCAGCGCCGTCCGCAGGACCTCCGTGCGGTGCTGGAGTTCGTGTTCGAACGATCGGCTCGCGGTTTCGGCCGAGATCGCCCAGAACTGCTTGGGCGACGATTGCTGAACGTCGACGAGGCCCCGTTCGTGTAGTTCGTCGATCGCATCATAGACCCGAGTACGTGGCACCTCTGACACCTGACTCACGTCCCTGGCCGTCCCCGTCCCCAGACTCGCAAGTGCCACGAACGTCCGCGCACCGTACGCACTCAACCCGAATCGTTCGAGCTGCTCGATGGCGGCGGACTGAGGGTCTTCAGTTGGATCATCGTTCATCGGTCTGGCTGACTTCCGGAAGTATGAGCCCAGCCACTCCGCGAGGGCGCGGCCGGGCTTGCACGCAGCAGTACGGTGGTTGGGACACAGAACTGGCCTGCGTGCAAGTGTGAATGTGCCCCATCCCATTATATCTTTTGTGATTAAACGAGTTATTTTCTTAACTCGCTATTCCGCCGGGTTAGAGTACCGTAAAGAGCTTACAATCTTGTAGTCACTCAAAGAATTACAAATAGATTTGCCAGTCACCACTCAATTGCAGGTTACGTAGCTGAGCCCAAAGATTACTGTTCGGGTCGATACTCCCCGTCATATCGGGAGTGACAATACCTATCCGTCCCGGGAGGCAATCTGCAGGAAAGTCCCGGGAGTCCCCGGGAGGTTGGGACACATGGATACACCAGAAAACGTGGAAGAAGCGATCGAGGTACTCCAGCAACTCGGCTTGAAAGAATACGAGGCCAGATGCTTCGTTGGATTATCACGTCTCAATACGGGGACTGCAAAGAAACTGAGTGAACTCACTGAGGTCCCTCGGACGCGGGTATACGATGCGATCCGAGTCCTTGAGGCCCAAGGGCTAGTTGAAATCCAACATTCGAGCCCACAGCAATTTCGCGCGGTCCCACTCGAGGAGGCGACCGAAACGCTCCGCGATCAGTACGAGGAGCGCGTCGAACGGCTGCACGACGCCCTCGATACAGTCGACGTCGTCGACGAGGGTGATGAATCCCCCGTCCAGCAGATTTGGGCGATGGCCGGACAGGACGCTATCGAAAACAGGACGGATCAGCTCATCGAGAAAGCCACAAACGAAATCGTACTCGTGATCGGCGACGAATCACTCTTGACTGAGGATCTCGTCGAGACCCTCAACGAAGTCGATGACGGAATCGATTTGATTATTGGAACATTGACCGAACCACTCCAAGACCAAGTGCAAGCGGCTGTGCCGGACGCAACAACGTTCGTCTCCGGACTGGAATGGTTACACGGCGAATACACGGAAGAAGATGACACGGCAATCGGGCGACTCCTCTTGATCGACCGCTCAACGATCTTAGTGAGTTCAATCATGCCCGACACGAAGGAAGAGCAAGCTATCTTCGGGGAGGGGTTCGGTAATGGCCTCGTCGTGATCGCCCGGCGGCTCATGGCCCAAGGACTGATTCCCGCTCGTGACCCTCAATAGTAGTTACACGTAACGAACCACAGCAGTAGTCCACTTCATCGCCGGTCAATACAGCTGGACTCTCGATCGCTGGTAGCCCGTGGGTGGTTTTTGAGGGGCTGAATGGTGAGAAACTCGCCGTTGTCGAGGGTGATACGGCAGCGGCTATATATGAACGAGAGTCGGCCACCAGCTCGCGGTTCACCGTTAGCGTGTGAGTCAAAGAGTGCATCAAGCGCGTCCGGATCGAGAACACGCGTTAGCGGTGGAAGCGAACTGGGTTTCCGTCCATCGACAGCACTTACGGCACGGACAACAGCTGTACTCACCGATTCGTCACTCCCAACTTCGTATTCCATATGGCCGTTTAGAACCAGACCACGAAATCGATAGTGGTTTTTATTCAAATAATCAAAACAATACTACATCGCACCAACGGCGGCGAGTAGTCCGACGACGACCAGCAGCGTCGCGACAACGCTTCCCCCGGCCAGCCACTTGTTCTCCATCGCCTTCTCGTGAAGCGGCATCGCGGCGTACTCCTCGCGGAACGCTTCGAGATTCTCCTCGTCGTAGAAGTACTTCGTCTTCAGCGCGAACCGTTCCGTCACCGCACACCCCGTACAGACCGGCTCGCCTTCCAGCCGCTCCGTTTTGATGTGGCTGGTGCAGGCGATGGCCCCGCAGTTCGGACAGTAGGTGTACGTCTCGTCGCCGCCGCTCGTGTCACAGTGGACGCACCGATGGATGCCATCCTCGGCGGTTACTCGTGACGGGCCTGCTGCGTAGTACTCGTAGGGGTAGGTGTACTCCTGGAGCTCGGTCGTCTGTCGAACCTCGGGGAGGTACACTGGTTCGATCGACTGGACAGAGATGTCCGAGCGGTTCGGCTCACAGGTCTTGTTGTACGTGACGTTGTTGTCGCCGGTGTAGGTGACCGTCGTCGTGTGATGCTGCTGGAGGCGCTCGACGGCCCACTCCTTGTACTCCGTTTGCGTCTGCCCGAACCGCCGCTCCTCGACGTCGTCGAACACCTCTCCGAACTGCTCGGCATCGAGGTCGACCGTCGCGTGGAGATTCTCGGTGACCAGCGTCCCGACGTCCTCATCGACGACCTGCGGCTGCCCGCGTTCGGCGTGGGCGACGAATCGGGTCCGGTCGTTGATCCGGTGGATGACGCCCACCGACGTCTCGAAGACGGCGTTCGTGTCCGCGGTGACAGCGACCACCGGGCGGAACGTCACCGATGAGTGTGGGTCTGGCAGGTCGGCAGCCTCGATGTTCTCGATGTCGCGGAACGCCTCCATGACGGGCGCGTCGACGTCGGCGGCCGGATCGTACGGGCGGAGCGTCTCGTCGCAGAGAATCTCGATGCGACCGTTGTAGAGGTCGAGGCCGATCTCGTCGGCGATCTCCCGGAGGTCCTCGCCGTCGAGCAGCTCGATCGGATGCGGGTCGTCGTTCTGCTGGAGGCGGTCGGCATACTCCTGAGCCGGGTTCGTAAACCGGCCCGTCGTGACGACTATTCCGCGTTTCGGGCCGTCGAAGTCGAACGTCGCGATGGCGGAGTGGAGCTTCTGGACGACCGGCCGTCCGACCGTCCCCGTATGCTTGCACTCGACGATGATCGCGCGCCGCGTGCCGTCGACGACCTCCTCCATGATGACGTCACGACCCTCGTCAGCCGTGCGGTCGGCCTGGCGGACGTTCTCGTAGCCGAGGTTGCGGAACACGTCCTCCATCACGTCCTCGAACTCGAACCCCGAGAGATCGTCCAGTACAGCCATCCTCAATTATATGGACAGTACGTTGGAACTGCCAAATACGTTACCGAACGCTGCGCCGTCCTGTTTGTTGAACCCCTGAGAGGGGTGCGGGGGTCACCGAATCGCCCGCGAGCAACGATGAACGGGAATGTACTTGTAGCAAGTTCGGAATCGGTTCCAGTAGCATCGCCCGGTCAGTCCCACCGAGACACAGTCGAATACGTCGGCTTCCGTGTCGACGGCCAAGCCGTCGTTCTGAACCTCTCGGAGCATCGGCGACTTTCTCTCGAGCGCAGTCTGGACCTCGTCAACCACAGTCCGAGCGGGTTCGAGTGGGGATACAGTGGTAGCGGGCCCGCCCAGCTCGCGTGCGCGCTCCTCCTCGACTACTACGACGATGAACAGTTCGCCCGTGAGCACTACATCGCGTTCCGGAATCAGGTGGTCTTACAGCTGGAGTGCGACGGTACAGCGACGTGCTGGCACCTCACTGGTGAGGAGATCGACGCCGCGATGGCGACCCTTACCGACGACGTCGTCGCCCTCGCCGACGGTGGACGGCCGTCACCGACGCTCCCCGAGAACTGGCGAGCCGTCTCTCGCCCGGACCGGCGGGTCTTCCAGCGCGCTGATCGCGACCACTACATCGTACTCGGGGATGGGAGGGAGGAGTGGCTGGTCGTACTCTGCAGCCAAGGCGACCGTGCATATCCTGCCCCGCTCGCACATCGGGCGGTTGCCGAGGAGGCTGACGTGGAACGGGTAATCCAGGAACTCGCCGAAGAGAGCAACGACCTCATCGAACCCCCGGAGGGGGAGCACTGATGGAGACACTTCGGCTAGCGCGAGCCACCCACCAGCTCTTCGAACGTGGTGTCGAGGCGCTCGAGAAAATCGAGCGCTAACTGGAGCGATACAACGACCGGCAAGAGCCTAAGCACCAAGCGACCGACGAATAAGTAACGGCGGCTATTCCCTGAGGAAGTCGGTATCCGAGTTACGCATCTCAATCGAGACTGGATTCGACGTTTCCTCAATATCTGTCCCGATGTCCCAGGTGTCCTCACCTAACGGGCCAATACGTGGAGTCGAGTCAAACTCCCCAGGCAGCCCTCGATACGTACCACCAGCCAGCAGGTGATCCAACGTAGCCACCAAATCGTACCACTGTGGTTCGGTAAACTGCGCCGTCACGCCGGCTTTCTCACCCGAACCTAAGTCCACCTCGAAGATTTCGTCGCCTTCGCCCTCGTCGACAAGACTCCGGATCTCTAATTCTAAGAGATCCTCTTCTCCGAAACGGCCCTGTAGCCGAAGATGTTTACTGTCACCCCGAATCGGGAATGTTTCCAAATCGATTACTTTGCCCTGTCCACGTATCGTCGCCCCATTGAGGTCCGAAATGTTCAGGAGAACCGAGAGCAGCTGCTGGATGGACTTGCCAGTGAACCAGAGATAGCCCCCAACCCACGAGCCACCGCCAAAGTTCAACTTCAGCCCTGGTTCGTCAGTGTCCTCGAACCACTCCAATGCCAAACGAGTGTAGCCGCCCATCATCTCATCTTGGTCGACATCAGAGTCGAGGAGGTACGGGCCAGCTTTCACTCCACGGAGGAGGTAGTACCGCACTCGCTCCTTTGTGAACTCATCTTCTGTTCGTTCGGCGCCCGTCCAGTCGTCGACGTCAATCCAGCTCCCTGCGGGCGCGTCCAAGTCGGCTGCCTCAATAATGGGTTTCGCGTAGGCGACTGGATCGGGATGCTTGACCCGTTCGGCTTCTTCGTCGGTGAGGTATAGGTTTGAGACTGGTTCAAGCCACGGGAGGTCGAGATCGCCATACCCGACCTTCCGATCATGATGATTCTCGAGATAGCCATCGTATTTCGGCGTCAGGTGCGTCGCTTCGCGAACGATGTTGACGCCACCGGTGTCGTCTACGGTGATGAGTCCAACTGTGTCAAATCCGTGCTTCTCAAGAAATGTGACTGCACGCTCGCTTAGCGTTGTTGGAACAGCAAGATAGAGTTTTGAAAGAGTTTCAGTTGCTAAGAACTGTTCTAATTGCTCGGTTTTTCGCGAACCCGAAAAAGAGCTCTCACCCTTTGCCTCGATACCAATGACCGCATTCGATTCGGGGGTTTCGACCGCTGCAGTCGGATCAATATCCCCTTCGAAGGCCAGAATGTCGATTGGGCGAGTGGGAGTGTCCGAATCCAAGTCGTTCGGGATATGGGCTTCCGGGATGCCACCAAAATGAGTCCAGGTATGATGTCGCACCGATGGTTCTTCTGTCGGAGAGATCTGGCCAGTGGTATCATCGCCAGCATAGACTGGCTCGGCATCCCGGACGATCGAGGGCATCGGACCGTCACCGGAAGTAAGCAGGCTAGAAAAGTCGGACTTGGATCCGTTCTTTTCGATCGGGACGTGAATCACACCCAACTCCTCTGGAAGTTGTGTCCGTCTTACTCTTGAACAGCCTCGTCGAGAGATATCGGCTCGTTATCCTCCGGGGAACGATCTAACAGTTGCCGAATTAGGTCCTCGACAGTACGATGCTCCAGCGAGTAGGCAAGAAAGTCTGCAGAGATCGCGTCCCGAATGTGAGTGATAACCTCCGATGGTGTGTACCAGTCCTCATCAACGCCCGCAGCTAACCGATAGCTTATTGCACGGATACTCATCTGGTCGACAGGATCCGATTCTGGATTGGTTCCAAGTTTGTCGGCGTCGGGAGCAGCAAAGTACAGCTTATCGAGGGCTCCGCTGTCGATATACCGATGGGTTTGGGCATATACGTCTCTATCGAGCCCGAATTCAGATGCTCGCTTCAGCTCGACCCCGATAATCTCTCCCGACGGTGATTCCGCGAGCAGGTCGATGCGACCAGTCCCGATATTGACCTCACCATCGACTGTGTATCCCTTAGACTCCTCCAGCCAGTGCCAAACTCGTTGCTTGGCTAATGCCTCAAGGAATGACGCCACAATAGTTGACTGGAGTTTGTCATAGCGAGTAAGCGTTCCGGTTCTATTGAATCCAGTTGCGGTATCCACCTCAGCAGGGGGGACAGTGCATCTGAACAACCAGACAACCACCTCTTCTCGTTTGTGTTGTTTTTGCGCCCGGGAGAGGGCGCAGGGCGCGAGACGAGGCAGGCGCTCGTCGACGAGGATTCCTGCAGTGAGGTGACTGCAATGAAAGATCCAGAGTCCAGAACCATCTTGGCTGGCGTCGATGGACGTACCGACACCGAACTACCCGAGTGGTACCGAGAGCATCATGCAGATGCAGACCCCGTGACCTTCGCCGAGGCGGTTCGTGATCTTCCGCAGGCCGTCGAGACGACCGTGGCGTACCAGAATCCGTACACCGACGAGTGGGTCGAGACGGAGCGGTTCAACGCGCTCGTCGAGCCGAGTCGGGCTCGGGAGCAGGCCCGAGATGAGGACGCGGAGACAGACCCGTTGTTCCACGTTCCCACTGACAGCTACTCGATCATCAACCCGGTCGACGTCTACGGGCCGCTAGAAGAGGTCCTCCGCGAGGAGACCATCGACGGAACGCCGTTGGGCGAGGTAATGTTCGGCGAGATTCGGCGCTACCGGGGCGGCGGCGAGGTCCACATGGACATCATGTTCGATGGCCTCGAGGTGCGCCTCCCCGGTCGGTCGGACCCGATTACGATGGGCGTCACGTCGGGCTACGACTTCTTCGGCGAGCACGCCGTCTACGTGGAGGGGTTCGCCCAGGATGGCTACTGCTCGAACACGATGCGCTCGCTCACCGACAAGGAGGTTATCAAGCACGTCGGCGACGTACGGAACTTCCGCACCTGGTGGGAGGAACTCCTCGCACAGGTCGAACTCGTCGCCGACGACCTCTTCGAGTTCATCCGAGACGCTCAGGATATCGACCTCGACTTCTCGGAGCTCCCGTTCACCGTCACGGAGTTCTACACCCTGCTGGGCTTCCCGGACTACCTGGCCGAGCGTGCCGCCGGCGATGCAGAAGCCAATGCGGCGTCCCCCTTCGAGATCGATATGTGGACGCTGCATTCCGGCGCGACGTACGCTCTCACCCACTTCTTCCAGGGGAAAGAGGGGCATCCCTCGATCAATACGTTCGGATCGCCAACGACATTCTGTTCAACCCGGAAGGTACAATCGAGCGCGTCGAGCAGGCGTACGAGCAGCAGCTAGAGGCGGACGGTGACGACGGGTCACAGGCCTCGCTGGCCGGCGAACGAGCACTGGCGAGCATAGAGCGCATCAGTGACGACCTGCAGGAGAAAGTTGAGCAATTCGAAGAACGCGAGGACGCCCTGCGTGAGCGGTTCCAAGAGGCGATGGCCTGACGCCGCGTCGGTGATGTAGTCGCCTGTTCTGTCTTTCTCGCCCTAGAGGGGTGGAGGGCTACCGAGATGGAACAGTCCACGATTAGCGACGGGAGTGACGACGAATTCCCACCTGAGAAGCGTCTTGAAGCACCGAATTACCGATTGGTCAAGGCCGGTATCGCGACGATTCCCGATATGCAGACGCTTCGGGAGTGTGTTGCCTACGAGAACGCCCACCAGAATCGAACGCAGATTCTGCGCCGGCTCAAGTGGAAAGCTGAAGAACTGCGTGAGGAAGAAGATTGAGCTCTGTTCTTAACCAACATTTCCGCGAGAGCTTCAGTATTGTTGGTTAATAAGCTTGCTCTGTTTTTCGTGCCCCCGAAGAGGGCGAGGGCTTCTTCGAGAGCCCTCAGAGGTGACTTCCAGTGAGTCAACAACAGAGTCCCGACAACGTCTCGATCGACGAGATCCCGGTCGATATCGACAACACGCAATCAGCGGAGGTCGATTCCGCCGACGTCCCCCACGAAATCGAATCCATCACCCGTGGGCTCGCCGGTGAGCAGCCGCCGACGAATCCGCTGGTCGTGCTGAAAGCGGCCCGGTGGTGGTACATTCACGGCAAGGGCGGCACGGATCCTGCCTTCCAGTGGGCCATCGAGTGGACGCGTCATCTTGCGACCGACACGCCCAGTGACGTCGAGCGGTTCGACAAGTTCCTTGAGTACCTTGTCGAGGTCGGCTTCGCGGACGAACGCCACGAGCTCCGCTGACCGACAGAGCGGTTTTTTTGAACGCCCCTGAGGGGTGCGGCGCGATCTGAACAAACGCAGTTGCCGTGAACTCGATTCGGTGAACACGATGTCCACGACCAGAGACTCGTCGGTCTCCTTCGAGGAGACCGACACGCGATCAGACGAGATGAACAGTACCATCGAACAGTGGATCGACGACCTCGTCGCCGGCGTCGACGACGCGCAGGCCAGCGACGAGTTCCAGGAGTGGCTCGACGTCCAGAGTCGCTTCCACGACTACTCCTACCGGAACACGCTCCTCATCAAGCGGCAGTATCCCGAAGCGAGCCGAGTGGCGGGCTACCGGACGTGGCAGGAGGAGTTCGACCGCCACGTTCAGGAGGGTGAGTCGGCCATCTGGATCTGGGCGCCGATCATCACCACTCAGTGCCCGGAGTGTGAGAATTCGCCGAGCTATCACGAGGATAGCGACTGTGACTACGATGAGACGTCGCCCGAGGAGTGGTCCGAGGGCCTGGTCGGGTTCAAGCCCGCGCCGGTGTTCGATGTCTCCCAGACCGAGGGCGAGCCGCTTCCCGACCTGGACACAGAAGCGACCGGCGACGCTGGCGATCTCGTCGAACAGTTGACTGACGCCGCTGATGACCTCGGCGTGACGGTGCGGATCGTTCCAGCCGAGGAGTGGACCCACGGCGAGGCGAAGGGCATCTGCGAGCAGCTGAGCCTCGTCGACGTTCAGCCGCTCGTCGAGGTGCGTGATCGGGAGAACGAGGCCGACCTCGCGCGGACGCTGATTCACGAGTACGCACACGCCCTGCTCCACTTCGATGTCGACGACGACACCGAGCGGGCGAAACGCGAAGTCGAGGCCGAAGCCGTTGCGTACGTCGTCGGGCGCTACTGCGGGCTCGACACGAGCGGGTCAGCGTTCTACCTCGCTGCGTGGGAGTCGGACGATCCCGAGATCGTTCGCGAGCGCCTCGGCCGGATTAGTCGAACGGCAGAAGAACTCATCGACGTTCTCGAGAGCGAATCCTCGTCCTCACTCAGTTAACCAACAGAGTGATGGATTCCTTCCGCTCTGTTGGTTAAGTTTTTCTGCGCCCGCCGAGGGGCGGAGGCGCATTCAGATCTCCGTCGAATGATGACTGAACCATATCTCACGACGGTCTTTGAGGAAGCCGAGAACGTTGCCGAGCAGCACGACCAGGTCGCTCGAACGACAGACAACCAAGCTCACGAGTACCTCCGATACACCGTCCTCCGGGTGCTTGAAGGCGAGGCGGACAACCTCCCAGCAGACTGGACGCCGATCAACGGCGTGACCGTCGGCTACGGGAGCGACGAGGCGATGTACGACAGCTGGAGCTCCAGCGAAGACTGGTGGGAGACCGTCCCGCCGCAGGAGGCGTGTACCCGCTTCCGGGTGTTCTTCCCGGACGACCACCAGACGGTTCCCCGCGACATCGTCGACGTGATGGGCGCGCTCGGTGCCTGGCGCGTCTGGACTGGGTGCGCAGCCGCGTGCGGCTCCTACGACCATCGCGAGCGCCGCGAGGTCCACTACCTGTGGCCGGAAGGCCATCCGGTGGAGGAAGTGCTCCACGAGCGGCTCAGTGGCCCTGCGGAAGCCGTCGCTCCCGACGGTGGCCGAACGGGCGACGTTCGCGACCGACTGGTCGTCGACGAGAACGCACAGTCGAAGGACGAACTCGAGCCCCGCACGAAGCGTGCCGTCGCCGAATCGATGGACGTCTCACTCCTCTCGAAAGGTGGCCGGTACGAGGTGCAGTCCGCGTCCGGCAACAGGTACGAAGTCGACGTCGTCGACGAATCGTGTACCTGTCCCGACTGGCAGCAGCGCTCACCCGAAGGCGGCTGCAAGCATCTGCGTCGCGTCGATCACGAGATCAAACGGGGCCGCGTTCCCCGTCCAGACGGCCGCCTCCCCGTAGGGTAACGATTGAGCTACTCCACGGGACGGACTGTGTCGCCATCTCGGTGGACCCTGTCGAACATTGAGAGATACGCGATCCGGTCCCGAACCTCTTCGTCATCCAGCTCCAGTTCCGCAGCCAGTTCGTCGACGGCCATCGGCTCGTCGAGTGCCTGGAGGACTTCGAGCCCCCGGTAGTACCTATTCGTCAGCTCCTGGACGCGGGCCTCGATCGTCGTGGTCACTCCATACCGCTCCTCGAGTTCGACCAGGGCCTCGTTCGCGAACGTGGCAAACTGATCGTCCCCCAGGCGTTCGATCTGGGCTTCGAGCTCAGCCCGGACGACGTCGTAATCGAGACCGGCCTGCACGAGCATATTCATGTCCTCGATGTCGTCGTCGCGGCCTGCGATCGCCTTGAACAGGAAGATATCCTCGTTGCTGACCAGCCGGACCGTCAGTCGATCCGTGTCGAGGAACGGCTCGCTGCGCTCTTGCATCCCGTCGGTGAGCACAAGCTTGTTCGCGACCTGCTGGTTGAAGATGTCGAGGCGACACCCGCCGTCGTTCTCGACGCAGCTCGTCGCGCCAAGCGCCCGATAATCTGGATCCAGCGACTGGACCTCCGCATACCCGAGGTCCATCAGGACCGCCCACAGCTGACCGTACGCGTCGCCATCCGGGACGACCAGGTCGATGTCTTTCGTTGCCCCCTTGAGGTCGCGCAGCGACATCGCGCCACCACCAATCAGGTAGACCGTGAGCGGTTCAGATAGGCCATCCGCGATTCGCTTGAATTCGTTCTCGATGTACTCACGGCCGAATGTTGGTCTCATTGTGGTAGTGGCACCTCGTAGTCAGCCGCCACTCTTGGAACTCGTTCCACTCCGGAAGGCGGTCGTCGTCGACCTCGCCGTGCGTCTCGAGGTAGCGGAGCAAGGCGTCGATTTCGTCTTCGAGGTCATACTTCGCCGCCTGCTCTCGGAGGTCCGCCTCGTCGACGTCGACGTGGCTGAGCAGGAGGAGACAGTACGAACGGTGGCGGCTACCGTCGTCGATCAGCATCGTGTGACAGCAGAGCTCCGCCGGCGAGACTGCGTCGAGGTCTTCGGAGTAGACGTAGTAGCGGTGGCCGGTGAGCAGGAACTGGAGGTCGAAGGCCGTGAATCGAGCGAGGCCGGTTTCGTGGAATCCCTCTGCCTCGATCTCCGTCTCAGCCTGGGCGAGGAATTCGTCGTAGTCCTCCCAGAGAATCGTGCCCTTCGGGGCGGCGGATTCGAGGCGTTGACGATGTAGATGGTGTGCGAGTTCACGAGCGAACTCGTGGAGGCGGTCGAAGTCGGCGTTGAACTCGTAGCGGCCGTCGGCCGTCCCGACGAGACCACGGTCGCGAAACCGCTTGAGGATGCGGTTGACCGTGTTGCGGTAGTTGTCGCTCCGGTCGGCGATCTCGGAGACCGTTCGCGGCTGGTCGAGGTAGTACAGCACCTCGAGTGCCTTGCCGGTCAGCAGCTCGGGGAACTCGATGTGGGAGTGCTGGCGGACGAGGTCCCGATAGAGTTCGACGGCGCGAGCATCCGACGGGACGACTCGTTTTCGCCGGCCATCGCGTTCCGTGTAGACGAGCCCTTTCTCAACGAGGCCGCCGACGGCACGAGAGAGGTAGCTCTCGCTGTGGTCGAGCTTCGTCGCGAGTTCGGAGATCGTGTCGCCGCGGTCGACCGTGGCGAGGGCCTCGAGTTCGATGCGCCGGAGCACGGTGTAACATAGTACGAAACTTGTATATAAAGAAGTTTCGAGTAGTGTTACAGCCAGCAATCGCGAGAACCGCCTCCATCGTATTAACCAACAAAACTATGGATTCGTGGGCTGTGTTGGTTAACACGAGAGTAGCCGATGTCCTACGAACCCCCGACCCCACCGGCGAACCTCCCGACGGAGATCGTCAACACGCTCAATGAAGCCACACCGGAGCATCTTCGGGACGTTGCCAGCTACGCCGAGGCGTTGGCCGAACACAAAGAGCGGGAAGCTCGTCTCGAGGAGGAAGCGGACGACGCCGACGTCGAGGAGCGCCCCGATGACCTCCCAGACGACGTGCCGGCGAAGGCGACGATCACGATCAAGGAGATCAACGACAACCGCTACTACTACTGGCAGTGGCGGGAAGGCGATTCGGTGACGTCGAAGTACAAAGGGCCGGTGAATCCCGACGAGTAGACGAGATTCAGCTGTAACCAGATGTTCGTTTCAACGTGATTCTTAGCGTAGCAGATGACACCCCCCAGAGTGTGAATGGGATCGGTTTACCCCACACCCCTCGGTGTGAATGGCCTACCAACGGGTACTCTCTGCCGGGAATTTACGTTGGAAGAGACAAAGCAACACGTGGATAGATTACGCCTCGTTTACCCACACCCCTCAGTGTGAATGGTCCACCACCCAGGGTACCGCGATTAAGAAGTCCTTAACAGCAGAAGTCCTCTCGCCGTAGGGAGGGTTCTCGCTTCAGTGACGAAGCTTCGGCTTCGGCACAAGGCCTCGCCTTCTAGAATACGTCTACTCGGAGGGCTATTTAGACTGTAGTATAATAAAGATAACTACAACTGCGGTGCGGTGCAGTAGCGGACCGGGTCAGCTACCGTGGCAGAACGTGTAAGCCGCTCTCCATGCCGTAATGGGACTCAGACAGACGACACAGCTTCTACGGATTGAGTCCAGCTCCGTCTTTACTACAGGCGTGACCTATGGGGGACCATTCACACCGAGGGGTGGGGGTGTCACCATCCCATCAACGTCTGGAGTTCCGGCGTGGAGTTGATCAGTCCAGTTCGTGTACTCTCTACGTCTCCTTGGAGCGAATAGGACCTGAACTTACCTTGATCTCCGCCCTCCTTCTTTTTCGATTCGAGAACTCCTGTCGTCACGTGCTTGTTCAGGAGCTCAAGCGCACGGTTGTACCCCTTGGGCTCTACTTCGACGTCCCGTGCTACTGTTTGGTAAACCTCGTGAATCTCTGACGTCCGGAACCATTCTTTCTCCGGGTTATTCCGGTCAAGACGTGTGAGAGCAAACAGGAGTAATTTCCCGGACAACGGAGTCCCTTTCACCATCTCCATGAAGAGCTCAACTTCGACGAGTTCGTCAGCTTCGAGAACGTGATTCGCGGTCACGATATCATCGCCTTCTTCGTCGGCGATCTCGCCCGCATTCCGGAACAATCGGACTGCCCGTCGAGCGTCACCGTGTTCTTCAGCTGCGAGTTCAGCTGTGGTTGGAATCACCTCGTCATCCAGGACACCGTCGTAAAATGCGTCCCGTCGATTTTCGAGGATTGCAATGAGCTGGTCTTCTTCGTACGGTGTGAACGTTCGGTGTTCTGGCTGGAGAGTCGATTGAACCCGTGACTCGATTTCCCCTTTGAATTCGATGTCGTTCGAAATCCCGATTGTAAGGACTGGAAAGTCAACGTCGTCTTTTGATTGTGTCCGTGATAGCGTGTAGAGGACCTCGTTGACTTCTCCGTGCTTGTCGATTTCATCGATGATGACGACGAGGCCGCCAGAAAACTCCCGCTGAACAACGGGCCACAATTTCTGATCCCGATAATGCTCGGCTGAGAGGCCCTGATAGGGGACATCAAGCGGGTTCTCCGCTTTTGCGTTCACCTGCTCTGCGATCTTTCGAAAGGTGGAGGTATACGTAGAGATGGGGTCTGGGTTAATGTAGGCAGTAACGATGGGGGCGTCCGTTCCTGCAGTGGCTGCTTCGAGCCGTTCGCAGACGTGTCTTGCAACTAGTGTCTTCCCCGTCCCGGTTTCTCCCCACTCCAGGACGTTATCCGGGACGCTGTTTGTCCGCATCTTCCGGAGATTCTTGGCCAAGAACGTGATATGGTCGTCTCGTCCGACGATTCGATTGGCGTCAGGGACGTTATCGATCTCGAGCAACCACGGTTTCTCAAAAATATCCGATTCGGCTTCGCTATCCCTCGTCGACATTTAATATCTCGTCGACGGTTGTTTGCGTGGAATCGTTGTTTGGCATGAGCGGACCAATTCGCCCCATTCACATATAGGTTGCCCACCCTCGGTGTGATTGATTTACCTCCATTCACACTCCGGGGGGTGTTCCAGAGAGCAGGACCCCCGGAGTGTGAATGGGATCGACCTCGTCGCCCACTTGTGATTTTGCTCACCTCAGAAGACATTTGAGACTACTCATCCGTTCCGGGCCGCTGTAAACTCCGTCAGCTCCACCTCCCGTGTCTCCGCGAGTCTCCGTCGAATATCTGTACGATCCCACCCCAGCGGCAACAGCACGCTCTCAATCGCTCGAACCAGCTGCGTCTCGTAGTACGAGGCGTCGTAGGTCTCGATCGCTTTGTGGGCGAGGGCGACCCGGTCTCGCGAGGATTTCTCGTCGTCGACGACCACGTACTCGATATCCTGGCCCGGGTGGACTGCCAGTTCCTGATCGTGGGCTCGCTTCAAGGCGGCCACGTTCTGGGTATTCTGTGAGTACCCTTCCAGGGGCTTGGAGACACGATTCCGCTCGACGAGCCGCTCCACTGCTACGTTGCCCGCCTGCAGTTCGTCGATTGCTCGTTCGAGACGCCCGAGCACCGCGTCCGGTGACTGCGTGGCATCGAGCCGGTCGAGACAGTCCCGCTGGATGTCCTCGATGAACGGCGGGGTCGAGCGCTGCCGGGCTTCGATGCCTCTAATCTTGAAGTCGTCGTCGCCGGCGACCTTGCCGAAGTACTTCGTCAACGCGCCGGCGTCGCTCTCGCGCTGCGGCACGAACGCCACCCAGTCGTAATGGGCTTCGTGTTCCAGCCGAATCTCGACGCGTTCCGTGATCTCCGTCGCGAGCGTCTCGAGGTCCTCGCGGTCCTCGTCGTCGACATCGGGGTCCGGGGTCACCCAGATGGAGTCGACGATGCCGTGGACGACCCGCCACCCCCCGGTTTCCAGCCGCTGTTTCGCCGTCAGCAGAATCTCGCGAGCGAACGCGTTGATTGCTTCGTGGCACTCGATGCGGCCGAACTTCGCGTTGCTGAACCCTTGATACCCGAAGCAAGCGACGAGAATCCACTTCAGCGCGCCCGACCGCCCTTTGAGTTCCGCTAGTCGGTCCTCGTCGGGGTCATCCCGCTCCTTCTCGCGACGGATGGCCGCCTTGATCTCGTCGCGTGCGTCGATGATCGGCTGCAGCACGTCGACGAGGTAGCCCCGGTCGTCGCAGATCGAGTACCCGAGGCCGGGGACGTCGTCGCGGTCGCTGTGGCAGTCACACCGGATGACGTCCGGTGAGACGTTTCGGGTGCAGATGATGTTCGGGTAGAGACTCGAAAAGTCGAGTTCGTGGACGTTCTCGTGAAGGCCGACATCGGGCGCAAAGATGAATCCGCCGCGGTCGGCGTTGTGGAGCGTCCCCATCGGCTTGTAGAACTCGTGGCGCCAGGAGTTCCACGGAACGAGGACGCCGCGGTCGTGGGCCTCACAGATCTGGATCGCCGTGAGGACGTTCCCGATCGACGCCCACGCGAGCTCCTGGACGGGCTTTTTCGAGCGCGACACGAGGTCGAAGACGCCGTCGAGGTTCGTCTCTCCGTAGAAGAACGTGTTCGACTCGTCGATGATCGCCCGGCCGGGCACGTTGTACCGCGCCGGCGAGTGACCGACGCGGCCGTAACTCGAGTACGTCGACCGGCTCGCAAGCTGCTGGTAGTCGACGTCCGGCCACCGGCTCAGCGAGAAGTCGTCGATGCCGGCATCCGTCGCCATCTCGTACAGCGTCGGGACGATTTCGCTCGTCGAGCAGACCAGGACGTCCGGATCGTGTGCGTCGAGCGCCCCCTGGACGGCGGTCAGGATATCCGTCGGCGAGCCAGTGATAGTGTCGCCGGCGACGGACAGTTCCTCGTAGACGTCGTTGCTCGTTTCGGTCACCGGAACGCTGAGCCGGAGCGTCGACAGCTCGTTCGCCGGCGTCGGATCGGCGCCGGTCTCCAGACAGTATCGGAACTCTCGCGAGAAGTCGACGTTGAAGCAGGCGAGATCCCCGACTGGATAGGCCGACAGCTGACGCGCCTGCCGGGCGAGTGGAGTGACGCGGTCGATGTGGGCGACGTCGACTGCGAGAACGGCCTCCTCGTCTCGTCGAAAGCCCGGCCGTCGCGTAACCATCTCGGTCGCGACGACGTCCGGGTGCTGGTCGTACACCGACTGGAGTGTCGTGAGATCGAGGTCGGCATCAGGGTCGCGAGGGGCGACGTAGAAGCGTGGGGTGTAGTCATCGCGTTCGGTCGCGACGGCGCCGTCGGCAGTTGCCTCCCACTCCAGGACGCGGCCGTCGTCCAGAAAGTCGATGTTGAATGGCACTATGTCATTAGGATAGTCGACTCACCGATAAGCCGTGGCGTGTCGTTTCCGCATTTTGGTGAACGGACTTCAGGAACCCTTCTCAAGTACACATACTGCTGTTTTGAGTATTTTCCCTTTTTCTGGAATGATTTCCGGAATTCGTCTACCAGTGTTAACCACCGTACTCGAACAAGCCTTCATCTGTTGATGAAATCATTGAACGCTTAATAATACAAGCGACAGGATGACAACACGATATGCTTCCTGACCAATATTCGCTTTCACCTACGGATCCTCCAAGCCATCCCCGAAATGGGTGACTTCATTTATACCATATCGCCCTTCAAACGGCTTTGGCAACTTGGTAATCTCTAAAGCGTGGCCAATAACCGGAACCATTTATATAACGTGGGTGCTTCCGAGATGATGGAGGCGTGGCCAAAGAGACAAGATTGCCAAAGAACTAAATATATGGGGGTGTGAATCGAAAACGTCGATGTCCGAGAACCAGAAAACGCTCGAAACTTGCTCGTTGACGAGGAACAGATGCATGAAGAGATCCTCCATGATCTACTGGAGGAGTACATCCGAATTGGCAAACAGAGTGGAGACCTTATCCCTCAAGACCGATTTCGGGATCAGACGGCAAAGAATAAGACGCTGATAGTACTGCTCGCACAGAAGGCTCGTTCGGAACTGGATATGGTCGAGTCCGAGTGGATGACTCCCGGGGAAATTAGCACACAAAGTGGGGTTAACCAGAACACGGTGTACCCCACTGTAAGGGAGTTAGATAATGAGGGCCTGATCGAGGGTGACGACGGTACCTATCGAATCCCCTCGCATAGTATCGAGCAAGTCCGTGACTATATCAACGAGGATGATACCGATGAGTGACAGCGCTGAGAGCCTCGAAGAACAGGTTGAGGAACTGGAGCAGCGAGTCACGGAGCTCGAAAATCGACTCGATGGGACAGACCAGCCAACCGCTGGAGCGAACATCAGGGAGTTCGTTGAGGAGAACGATCCTTCGAGTCACACTGAGCGTTCCCTCTATATCGCGTACTACCTTGAAACCCAACGTGGGGTTGACGAGTTCACGGTTGGTGATATCGAGGATGCCTATCGTGAGTGTCGAGTCCAACCTGCAGGTAATATGAGCGACGTACTGGGCCGTATGGAGGATCGTGATTGGATTCTTCGGACAGGTAGTGACGGACGTGCACAGCTGTGGAAACTGACTGCGACCGCCCTAAAAACCGTCGAGGAGGGTTCAAACAATGGATCTGAGTGAGCGAATCAACGAGGAGATCGTCGTCGACGATGCGACGATCTTAGAATCGGAGTTTGACCGCGTCAAGAAACTATTCGACCTGCATAGTGACGGGACTATCAATCTTGACAGCAGGGCCCGGTCGCTCGATGCCGAACTCCAGATTCTGGTGTACTTCATCGGGCAACGGTTCGCGTATGAAGGCAACCTCGTGGATGAACCAGAACTGGAGTCGTCGTTCTTCTACAGCCGTCTCGACAAGAGTGACCGCACGGTTCGGAATTACCTTCAGAAACTTCGCGAATCGGGGTATCTATCGAAGGAGGGGCAAAGTAAACACGAAGTCCTCGTTGAGAACCTTCCGGAGGCTCTTGATGAAATTGAGGATGCGATGGGGGTGGGGACTAATGACTACGAAACGGCTGTTCAGGCGCCCGAAGCACACGGAAGATGTCCTCGGAGAAATCACTAGTGGGGCATCTACTACTGACGAAGTCGCTGAAGGGCTCGGCAATTCGCGTAAGACAGCTATGAACAAAATTCACGATGGCGTCATTCTCGGTCTCGTGAACCGAGAAGATGGCCACCTGTCAGTGACTGAAGACTCGAGGCGGGTCGTCCAACTGCAGGATCTCACCCCTCTACGCGAGGCTTTTGAGGAGCTTCCGGGTGTCTCAAAGCTCCTCAATCAGATTCAGGACGACTCAATGACGTTCGAAGAAGCTGGTCGGCTAATTAGCTTCGAGACTAAATCTGGTGCTGCGGCTGAAGATACTTTTCGATCATATGGCTCTGTCTATGCCCATTGGATT
The DNA here is from genome assembly GCF_029338315.1 of Haloarcula regularis. GTDB lineage: Archaea > Halobacteriota > Halobacteria > Halobacteriales > Haloarculaceae > Haloarcula > Haloarcula regularis. The sequence goes on along the minus strand of NZ_CP119795.1, from coordinate 2,354 downwards.
AGCTATCTTGATCTCGGTACTAGATCTGACGGCGTTCTCGCTTCGAGCCCCGAACAGGTATCGGTCGAAACAGAGCCCTTAGAAAATCCGCGGGGAGCAAACTGTCCCCGCGTTGCCCCGGAGAAGGTTTTTGAGTTACTCCCCCGCATCTCAAGGGCAGACTCTCGTGAGGATTTGGAGGCGAGTACGGAGATGTCTACAAAAACGGTCGAGAAGACCCTATCGACCTGTTATGCGCTTGGGATTGCTGACTATACTCGTACTGGTCCGGTTGTAACTGACCGAGGAAGAGAGTTGCAACAATCCAGCATTGGCAACCGGAAATCGATACTCGCTGATGAGTTGTTACAGATCCCGTTAGTTCAAGCATTCTGTGAAGAGCTCCAGACGGGGGGTTCAGTGCGGAAACTGTGATGAGTCGGGTTTCAGAAACCCATCTTAAAGGATGGAGTGAGGTCACCGTTCAAACTCGTGCCAATCGACTCGTCCCTTGGCTCACGTACACTGAGATTGCAGAAGACGAGACCCAGGGAGAATTAGTTCTGTCAGCAGAGCTTGATAATCAAGCCGCTACGCCGTAGTCAGATACTGCTTATGAGTTCTTCTGAGGCCTCTCGACGAGCAGCAGCGGCACGAATTTCATCGAGATCGTCAATATTCAGGTCGACTTCTGTGACCCGACCATTCTTTGATTTCGTTACGACATCCCGACTATGGAGAGCATTGACTGCAGAGGCCACATGGCCTGTGGAACTAATATTGAGCTCATCGGCGATTTGTTCGTAGGTAACTGACTCATTATGCGCCATTATGGCTGTGATGACCCCCTCAACGTACCGAGGTGACGTTGCATCATCCTTTGCAGACGTGATTTTGTCTTGGATGGCTTCGTCACTCAGGAATTCTTGATAGGTATGAACACTCTTCTCGGCCGTTTCGCTGGGCTGCTCGGTTGTAGGGTTTGATTGCGCCGACAGCTCTTTTTGAAGCGTTTGAACGCGCTCTTGGAGCTGTTCTATCTCTTTCTCTTGAGGGTCCAGACCGAGTGCTTCACCCAATCGAAGATACGCTTCTGACACTTCTTCGATATTCTCGTTGAGGGCCTCGATGCTTTCGACGTGATCGGCGGCCTCCTCAAGTTCCTGAATTCGGTTGTGCAGCTCTCGGTTCTCCTGGCGGAGCTTCTGATTCTCCTCCTGTAGCGAACGTATCTGCTCGTTTTTTTCTTCCCGAATCTCTTCAACGGTTTCCTCAATCGTCTCCGAAGATTTTCTTTGGCCATCAGCCTCAACGAGAGCTTCAGTAAACCGCTCTGCGAGGTCACTAACATCACGAGACCTCTCTAATTCTTCTTGAAGTTCATTGATGTGCTCCTCACGCGATTCCAGCTCAGATCGGAGGCGTTCTATTTCACTCTGCTCGGCCTGTTTCCTTTCGGATATCGTTTCCAGCTCCGAGAGGATATCGTTGCTGACAGATTTCAAATCCGGCCGCTCGATCTCCTCCAGCCCCGGTGTCGCCCCTGCGTCAAAGGTATACTTTCGACGGAACTGAACTTGCCTGATTTGGTCATTCCAGTCCGTATGGAGGATCGCTTCACCATCATCGAGGTCTTTGACTGTCTCCGCATATTCCGACCCCAAGACTCTGCGTACAACCTTCGTGTCATTCTCCCAGGTCAGACGATGCCAAACGTGCCAGTCGCACTGGGTGATGAAGTCTTTTTTGACATCTGCGGGACGTTGCGAGATGCCACAGAGCCCGAGACCGTGTTTTCGCCCTCGTTTTGCGATTTTGATGAGCATCTGCCCAGCATCGTCGAGCCCCGACTCTGGGATATACTCATGAATCTCTTCAATAAGGAATAAAAACGGTTTCTTCAGCTTTTTTTCTTTCGCGAAGAGATGTCGCCCGACTTCTTTGATTAGTTCTTTCTGGTCTTCTTCGTGGAGATACCCGGACACATCGAGAATGACGGGGATGTTCTCCTCGAGGGTGAGTTCCGCGATCTTCTCTGCATGCTCAGCCCCGACCTGCAAGTCACACTCTTCGTCCGCTCCTAAATGTAGAAGTTCATACTCCTCTTTGAGCCCGAAGTACTCCCCGTCGACATCGACGATCAGTACTGGATAGCCGTCTTCGAGCAGTTCCTCTACGACGACACTTGCCGTGTTACTCTTCCCGCTGCCTGATTTGCCTAAAATCACCCCTCTTCCAGTAAGAACTTCGACGACGGGAAGAGTGTCTCCCGCTTCGTTAATCTGGATTTCATCTTGGGAGCTCGCCTCCGAAGCTTCACTCCCGGAAGCGGCCTGATTAGACATAGGCCATTCTTAGGAGAACCCACGGGCTGT